>DWVA01000330.1 GCA_019120475.1 Candidatus Blautia intestinipullorum
TATTAAGATATAATAAAAGAAAAAAGAATAGAAGAGACGAAATATGAAGAAAAAGAATATTCTGCTAACACTATTTATTTCAACCTTATATCTCAGCGCGTTCACCTTCGGCGGAGGATATGTGATTGTAACTTTGATGAAGAAAAAATTTGTAGATCAATACCACTGGATAGAAGAAAAAGAAATGCTGGATCTTATTGCCATTGCGCAGTCTTCTCCGGGAGCCATAGCGGTAAACGGCGCGATCGTGGTGGGATATAAGCTGGCGGGAACGGCAGGGGCGGCAACAGCCATCGCTGCCACCATCATTCCGCCGTTTCTGATCATCTCGCTGATCTCTGTATTTTACAGTATATTCCGTGATAATTTTGTGGTAAGCCAAATCCTCAGCGGCATGCAGGCGGGAGTGGCTGCGGTGATCGCTTCTGTGGTATGGGAAATGGGAGAGGGGATTGTCAGAGAAAAAAAGACTTCCTCGGTACTTATCATGGCGGCGGCTTTTGCGGCGACCTGTTTTTTCCAGGTAAATGTGGTTTTTGTAATACTGATCTGTATTTTTCTGGGAATTGCAAGAACCTGGCTGAAGAGAAGGAGGACCTCTGAATGATTTATTTAAAATTATTTGTCAGCTTTCTTCAGATAGGGCTTTTCAGCTTTGGAGGAGGATACGCCGCCATGCCTCTTATTCAGGAACAGATTGTAAATATTCATGGATGGCTCAGTATGAGCGAATTTACAGACCTGATCACAATTTCCCAGATGACTCCGGGCCCTATCGCTATTAACTCCGCTACGTTTGTGGGGATAAAAATAGCGGGAATTCCCGGAGCGGCGGTGGCTACCTTCGGCTGTATCCTGCCCTCCTGCATCATCGTGACTTTAATCGCAAAAATATATTTAAAATACCGGAATGTGACGGTTTTTCAGAGCGTTCTGGATTCTCTGCGGCCCGCCGTAGTGGCAATGATCGCCTCAGCCGGCGTTTCCATTCTGGTCTCAGCTTTCTGGGAAAATACGGAAAAAATTGGGATCACGAACATAAATTGGGAAATGCTTATTATTTTTCTCATCTGTATAACACTCTTAAAAAAGATTAAGATGAGTCCGGTTATGGTGATGCTTCTGGCAGGGGGAATGAATATGATATTTGTATTATTAACAAAAAAGTGAAAAACAGCGCTGAAAAAGAAAACACACCCGCGTACTCGGTTTAGGAAGTGCGGGTGTGTTTTTTCATCTTATTCTGATACATCAATTCATCTACCTGATGAAGAATCTGCTCCGTACTCTGGTGAGGAGGACGGCAAAAAAGGACTCCGGTGCTTACCTGATTAAATGGACAGGGAGCTTCTTTATCCCATTCCCGGCATTCTGTAAGTCTGTCAATGGTCGTCTGCGGAATAATACCATGATAAATAGCTACAAATTCATCACCGCCAAAACGGTAAACATTTCCATGATCCCGGAAAATTTCAGAAGCGATATCGGCAAAATGTTTTAAATACATATCGCCGATCATATGTCCATATTGGTCATTTATCTGTTTGAAACGGTCAAGATCCATAAATAAAACAGAAAAAACATTGCTGCTGCCGACCAGAGCGTCAAGAGTTTTCCATAACTGAGCCCTGTTTGCAAGACCAGTAAGCGGATCGTGCATCGCCGTATGTTCAAGCCTTGTATATTGAATGGAATCCACCACAATTTTATACAAACTGAGATAGGATGCAACAATATAAACAAGAAGAAATATGGTGGTTAAAATTTTGTTAAAAGAAATATCCTCTGACAGGAAAGTAAAATGTAAAAAAGCCAGGGCTACAAAACCAATACAATTATTAAATGCAAGATATTTATACCATTTTTTGTCAAAAGCCTGAATGTTATTTAAAACAAATATATACTTAGGCAAAAGGATTTTGTTAAATGGTACGATACTTAAGGCAAATAATAAGTTTTCAAAAATCAAGACAGACAAAGTAGCGGCCGGACAGATCAGGCCAGATATCTGCATTGACAGAGAAAACACTCCGGTAGTATATACCCAGCAAAAGCACATAGTTACAAAAAGAACCAGGATATTCTCCGCATAAAGGTAGTGAAGCGGAATCAGGTAGAGAATCCCCAGAAACAGCATTCTACCGTCTGCTTTAAAAATAGCAGGATTCAGCCTTATTATAATAAAAAATACTGCAGAAAATACAAAAAATATCAAGTAAGTCTTTAAAGCAGAGTATTTTCTGTGGCAGCATCGGTTCAGGATATAGAAATTAAAAATAGTAGTTTCTATAAGTGGCAAATAAGAAACGACTGCCATGAAACAATAACTCCTTTTTCTATTTACAGATTTACCTGTGTGTGATTGTATCACAATTTATATTATGTGGGAAGATGAGAATAATAAAATCCCCACTGTAAAAGCTCTGCCGTCAGACTTCTCCCAGTATCGTCCCGCCGCCGAGAACAGTATCTCCATCATAGAGAACGGCAGCCTGGCCGGGGGTGACTGCTCTTTGAGGCTGGCTGAAGGTGATTTTAAGGAGATCCTCTCCAACCTGTTCGGCAATGGCCGGCTGTTCCGGCTGGCGGTACCGCACCTTTACTTTGCAGGAAACAGGTCCCGGCATTTTATCCCAGGGGATCAGATTGATGTCGCTTACATAGCAGGTGTCGGTGAGAAGATCCTGTTTTCCTCCAAGGATCACAGTATTGTCCTTTAGGGACTTTCCGCATACATACAGAGATTCCGGCGCGGAAATCCCAAGCCCGCGGCGCTGTCCGATGGTATAGTGGATCTGCCCTTTGTGATGGCCGAGGATATTTCCATTTTGGTCTACAAAATTTCCGGGCTGAGAATGTTTCCCGGTATATTCTTCAATAAAAGAAGCGTAATCCCCGTCAGGAACAAAACAGATATCCTGGCTTTCCGGCTTGTCCGCGTTGACAAATCCCTGTTCCTGGGCAATCCGGCGGATCTCCGCTTTCGTATAGCCGCCAAGGGGAAAAAGCGTATGGGAAAGCTGATCCTGATTCATGGAATAAAGAACATAGCTCTGGTCCTTGGAGGGATCCAGACCTTTTTTCAGAAGATATCTTCCGGTATCAGGATCCTGCTCAATACGGGCGTAGTGGCCGCTGGCGATATATTCCGCGCCCAGTTCCCGGGCTTTTTGAAGCAGGGCGTCAAATTTTAAGAAACGGTTGCAGTCAATACAGGGGTTGGGAGTCCCGCCTGCAAAATAAGTATCTGAAAATTTCTGGATCACATTTTTACGGAATTCTTCCTGCATGGGAAATACATAGTACAGTATCCCTAAGCCCGCCGCTACATGCCGGGCGTCCTCCGTATCCGAGGGGGTGCAGCAGGCACGTGTGTTGGCGGAAATATCCTGTGGTTTGTCATATAATTTCATAGTGGCGCCTGCGCACTCGTAGCCCGCCTGAATCATCAGGTAGGCGGCTACGCTGGAGTCCACACCGCCGCTCATGGCAATGATCACTTTTTTCTTCATGGATAAACCTCCTAAAAATCTGGTTTCAGGGAATTTTTACGATGCTAACATGGTATCATTATAAGGCAATATGTGTCAATGAAAAAACAGTTGACACAGACAGTATATCGTGCTATCATTCAACACATAAATAGACTGAAAGAAAAGGAGGAAGAATCATGTTTACAGTTAATGCAGGACAGAAGAGATATATGTGCAGTATGATGGATCAGGAAATGTGTATGGACATGTGCATGGATATGTCTATGTTTTGTTGTGCATTTATGTATCAGAGACTTCCTGAAGCATCGGCTGGTTTTAAGAAAATCCCCGACGGTGCCGGAGTGTAGACAGAACAATATCTGAACAGATATCGGCTTGACACATCTGCAGGAAGATCCCTTTGGACTTCCTGTTTTTTTCAGTTTAAGGGAAGATTCAGAGGAAAGGAAAACTAAATAAAAAATTATAAGACAGGAGAGAAGAAGTTATGAAAATCAAAAAAATACTGGCAGGAACAATTACAGCATCACTGGCACTGGGAGCTTTCGCAGGGAATTCCATCCTTGTAAGCGCCGATGACAAAACAATCACAGTAGCGGCGTCAGCTACTCCCCATGCGGAGATCCTGGAACAGGCGGCTCCGCTTCTGGAAGAGCAGGGATGGGATCTTGAAGTCACTGTTTTCGAGGACTATGTACAGCCGAATCTTGTGGTGGACAGCGGAGATTTTGACGCGAACTATTTCCAGCATATTCCCTATCTGGACGACTTCAACAAAGAGCATGGAACCGACCTGGTAAACGCAGGCGGCATCCACTATGAACCTTTCGGCATTTATCCGGGCACAAAAAAAGATCTTAGCGAGCTGGAAGAGGGAGACGTGATCGCAGTTCCCAACGATACCACTAATGAGGCGAGAGCGCTTCTGCTTCTTCAGGACAACGGCATAATCAAGCTGAAAGACGGAGTGGGCCTGGAGGCAACAGTGAAAGATATTGAAGAGAATCCGAAAAATGTGGAGATCGAAGAGCTTGAGGCAGCTCAGGTTTCCCGTGTGGCAGGAGAGGTCGCTTTCGTGGTATTAAATGGAAACTACGCGCTTCAGGCAGGATATTCCGTATCAAAGGACGCTATCGCTTACGAAACATCTGATTCTGAGGCTGCTCAGACATATGTAAATGTGGTCGCGGTAAAAGCGGGAAATGAGGACAGTGAAAAGATCAAAGCTCTTGTAGATACGCTGAAATCAGACGAAATCAAGGACTTTATCACAGAGAACTACGACGGTGCGGTAATCCCATTTGAAGATTCAGAAGATGGAGAAGCGGCTGAATAACTGATCAGGACAGCCTAATTTGCAAGGGACAGGAGGATTTTTTATCATGGAACCTATCATACAGGTAGAACACCTGTGTAAAAGCTTTTCAGCCAGAGGCGGATCGGTAGAGGCTGCCAAGGATATCTGTTTCTGTATTGAAAAAGGAGATATCTTTGGGATCATCGGCCTTTCCGGAGCAGGAAAAAGTACGCTGGTCCGCTGTCTGAATCTTCTGGAGCGGCCGACTTCCGGTACAGTCCACGTTCATGGAAAGGAACTGACGGCGCTGTCGGAGAAAGAACTGCGCAGGGAGAGACAAAAGATCGGAATGATCTTCCAGCATTTTAATCTTCTGATGCAGAGAACGGCCCTGGACAACATATGTTTCCCTATGGAAATCGCCGGAATAAAGAAAAAGGAAGCCAGGAAAAAAGCCATAGAATATCTGAAAATCGTCGGACTGGAAGATAAGGCCCTGTCTTATCCTGCCCAGCTTTCCGGCGGGCAGAAGCAGAGGGTGGCGATTGCCAGAGTGCTGGCGTCCGATCCGGATATCCTTCTCTGCGACGAGGCCACCAGCGCGCTGGATCCCCAGACTACAAAATCAATTCTGGGACTTTTGAAAGAAATCAACCAGAAATACGGAATCACTATTGTAGTCATTACCCACGAGATGAGCGTGGTCCAGGAAATCTGCAACAGAGTGGCAGTTCTGGACGAGGGCGTTCTGGCGGAAACCGGAACAGTGGAGGAACTATTCCGCAATCCTAAGACAGAAGCTGCCCGCAAGCTGGTGTTCAGCGGAAGAAACCAGATCAAAGAGATGAAAGGAAAACACCTGGTAAGGGTGACTTTTGAAAATAAGTCCTCTTTCGAACCGGTGATCGGAAATCTGGTGCTGGAGTTCCGCACTCCGGTAAACATTCTCTATGCCGATACGAAAAATATCAACGGACAGGCGGAAGGAGAAATGATCCTGCAGCTTCCGGAGGATCAGGAGACTGCGGAAAAGATGATACGGTATCTGAAAAATATCCGTATGGGAGTGGAGGAGCTGAATTCTGATGTTGGATAATGAAACAATCATGATGCTGGTGGAAGGCACCAGAGATACATTGTATATGACGCTGATGTCAACATTTTTCGGATATGTGCTGGGACTGCCATTAGGTATCCTGCTTACTGTGACAGACAAGGAGGGAATCCGTCCCAACGCCTTTGTTTATAAGATACTGGATGTGATCGTAAATATTCTGAGGAGTATCCCGTTTTTGATCCTTCTGATCCTTGTCATTCCTGTGACAAAGGCAATCGTAGGAAAAAGCTACGGATCCAGTGCCACGATCGTTCCCCTTGTGATAGCGGCAGCTCCGTTTATCGCCAGAATGGTGGAATCCTCTTTAAAAGAAGTAGATTCCGGAGTGATCGAGGCAGCTGTCAGCATGGGAGCAGGAACCGGTACGGTGATCTGGAAGGTCCTTCTGGCTGAGGCAAGAACTTCTCTTCTGGTAGGCGTTACCATTGCCGTGGGAACGATCCTTGGATATTCTGCAATGGCCGGCGTTGTCGGAGGAGGCGGTCTTGGCGATATTGCCATCCGGTACGGATATTACCGCTACCAGACGGATATCATGCTTGTGACGATCGTGATTCTGGTAGTACTGGTACAGATCCTTCAGGGAATTGGAATGATGGTTTCCAAGAAGATGGATAAGAGAAGAGCTTGAATTCATAAATAATTATTTTAGATATTTTATAATTTTATTAGAAATTATACAAACT
>DWVA01000331.1 GCA_019120475.1 Candidatus Blautia intestinipullorum
AAGGTCAGAAGAACATCTACACAGTAAGAATGTATAACAGTTCCACGAAAGCAGCCGGAAGATACAATACAAACGGCGTATCCGTAACAGTGCCTAATGCGGCAGCAACCGTCAAGACTCCCGGCAAGCCGGTGTTGACTAAGATTGCCACATCCGGTTATAACAAAGTTATCATCAACTGGAACAAAACATCCAACGCTACTCATTACCGGATTTATTACAAGACCTATGGTGCTTCCTCCTGGCATCTGATTGCTACTGTAGGCTCCGGCACTACTTCCTACACACATACTTCTTCCAGTAAGTATCCGCTGGTACAGGGACGGAAATACACATATACCGTCCGTGCTTACAACAGCACTTACAAGACCCTTGGAAGCTACGACAGCAACGGTCTGACAGTAACCATTCCGAAACAGCAGCATCAACACAGCTACCAGGCAATAGTAACAACGGAACCAACCTGTACAACCAATGGTGTAAAGACCTATACCTGTACAGGCTGCGGAGACACCTATACAGAAGCAATTCCGGCAACCGGCGAACATCACTGGCAATATGAAGGGACAGACGTACCCATGTCATGGCAAGACGAAAATGGAGTTCAGGTTTCCAATGAGGTAAGAGTAACTTCAGTTACCTGTTGCACGATATGCGGATATTTTTATGGAAATCAGGTAACAAACAGCGACTTAGTCTTTGACCGTTACTGGCTGCACACAGATGAACCTGGTCCCTGCTATGGTAGAGGGTATACGGTTCTACCCGTCTACGCCCGCTATGAATTGTATGAATGTCCAGATTGTCAAACATTTAAACGCGGAAAACTGGCTTATTATCACTATCGTTGGGATGACAGGTTTGACCATACCCTTACACAAGAAGAAATTGACGAACTGGGCCTTCCCCAGCCGGAACTTTAAAATAATCAGAAGAAAACTTTGCCAACCTTCGGAATACAGGTATTCCAAAATGTAGAATTGACCTATACGACACCCAACGAAAAATTCTTCAACGGAAACATACTCTTAGTTTAACAAACGGGGAACTGGTTACAATTTGTAACCAGTTGATTCCCTGCTTTTTTAGTCGACTTTTCAAAACTTTCCAATAATTACTTGCTCCACGGGTAGTTTCCTGTTCTGTCAGAACAGCAACCACATCTACAATGGAAAAATACCATAATTCCCATTATTTACCGTAATACTTCTTTTTCATCACATAATTTGTAAGTAAGATCCCCTGTCTCTCCACCTGCTGCTCTTTTACGACACGATAACCTCTTTTTTCAAAAAACGGGCGCGCCGTTATGGAAGCGTGGGTGATGATATTTCCTGAAATCATCTCTTCCAGCCGATCGCAGATTGCAGTTGCAATCCCTCTTCTCTGACAGTCGGCGTGAACATACAGACGGTCAAGATATCCTGTTTCATCTATGTCGCCAAATCCAGTGATCTTCCCGCCTTCAACAGCGACAATACTGTAATGCTCCAGAAGAGATCTGTTCCATTTTTCCAGATCCGCCTGCTCCGGCGCCCAGACATCCAATTGTTCTTTCGTATAATCCGCCGAATTGACTCTGTGAACCGTCCCGTAGAACAACTCCGTGATTTCTTTACAGTCCGACGGGCGGTATTGCCTGATATCTGTTTTTTCATTCTTCATACGTCATAAAATCCCTTTATTATATTTCATCAATCCACTTTAACCAGATCTTTAATCACTTCCCCGGCTATGATCAGCCCAACCACGGAAGGCACGAAAGCCACGGAAGCGGGAACGGTATTTTTGACGACCGGCTGCTCCTTGGAATACACTACCTTCAGCTTCTTTATCCCGCGTTTTTTCAGCTCCCGCCGCATCACCTTCGCCAGAGGGCAGACCGACGTTTTATAAATATCCGCCACCTGAAAAGCTGTGGGGTCCAGTTTGTTGCCTGCGCCCATACTGCTGATAATGGGAACGCCCGCTTCCGCCGCCTCCATGACGAGCTGGATTTTGGCCGTGACCGTATCTACCGCGTCCACCACATAGGAATACTGAGAAAAATCAAATTCATCTTTCGTCTCCGGCAGATAAAAACATTTGTGCACATTCACCACCGCTTCCGGATTGATATCCAGAATACGCTCTTTCATAACATCCACTTTATATTTTCCGATGCTGCTCTCTGTGGCGATGATCTGTCTGTTCAGATTGCTCAGGCAGACTTTGTCGCTGTCCACAATATCCACAGCGCCTACGCCGCTTCGCACCAGCGCTTCCACCACATGGCCGCCTACGCCTCCGATCCCGAACACAGCCACCCTGGCTTTTTTCAGTTTCTCCATAGCCTGTTCTCCCAGAAGGGCCTCTGTTCTGGAAAATCTGTTCTCCATAATCATTTGCTCCATTAATTTTAGTTTTTACCGGTGCGGGTTTTTCCCGGTTTTTCAATTATACGGCCGACGCTGTACAACCCGCTCTTCTGTGCGCCAGCGCCAACTTAATATTAACATTCCCAGATACCAGAATCAACTTTGTCTTTTGCCTCCTCCTGCAATCCTGAAATTTCTAATACTTTACAAATTTTTTTCATGGATTTTCCAGGTTCGTGTTATAATGCATAGAGGAAAAGACTGTTTTTACAGCCGCTCTTTTCCGGTACAGCATAAAGAGAAGGAGTTTTTAGTGAAATGAAATTCAGACTGAATTCTATGGAAAAGAAATGGATCCTGTATGATGTGGGTAATTCCGCCTTTACTCTTCTGGTATCCACTATTATGCCCATCTATTTTAATTATCTGGCCGATCAGGCGGGTATTTCTGAAGTAAATTATCTGGCGTACTGGGGATACGCCACTTCCGCGGCCACGATTATCGTCGCTTTGCTGGGTCCCGTCCTCGGAACCGCCTCAGACACGAAAGGCCGCAGGAAAAAAATATTCCTAGCTTCTCTTCTTGTGGGAGCCATCGGCTGCGTATTTCTTGGCTTTACACAGTCCTGGCTGTGGTTTATCCTCTTATTTGTGATCGCCAAATCCGCCTACTCCCTGAGTCTGGTAGTTTACGATTCCATGCTTCCGGATATCACCACGGAGGAGCGCTCTGACGAAGTATCCGCCCAGGGGTACGCCTGGGGCTATATCGGAAGCTGTATTCCCTTTATCCTCAGCCTTCTTCTGGTGCTGTTTTATGAAAGTCTTGGCCTCACCATGAAAACAGCCATGGGAATCGCGTTCTTCCTTGTTGCGGTGTGGTGGATCGCCATGTCCGTGCCCCTTTTAAAAAGCTACACCCAGACACATTACCAGATCGTAACCTCCGGCAGCAATCTCGCCGCCAGCTTCCGCCGGCTGGGCGGTATCTTCAGCGAACTGAAAGAACGCCGGAAGGTTCTGTTCTTCCTGCTGGCGTTTTTCTTTTATATTGACGGCGTGTACACTATCATCGATATGGCGACCGCTTACGGAACGGCTCTGGGGCTGGACTCCACCGGCCTGCTCCTGGCTCTTCTGGTAACGCAGATCGTAGCCTTCCCGGCAGCCCTGATCTTCGGCAGGCTTTCCCGGAAAGCGCAGTCCTCCAAACTGATCATGATCTGTATCGGCGCCTATTTTCTGGTCGCCCTGTACGGGATCATCCTGGAAAAGCAGTACCAGTTCTGGATCCTGGCGGTCGTAGTAGGTATGTTCCAGGGCGCGATCCAGTCGCTCTCCCGCTCCTACTTCGTAAAGATCATTCCCGCGGACAAGTCCGGAGAATTTTTCGGACTGTATGATATCTGCGGCAAAGGAGCCTCCTTCGCCGGCACCATGCTGGTTTCTATCATCAGCCAGTTAAGCGGAAGCGTCAACCTTGGCGTGGGCGCACTATCCGTCATGTTCCTGATCGGATTCCTGCTGTTTCTGAAAGCGGATAGAATATAAAACATCTGTATTATTGACATGTTTATCAAATATAATCACCGCCGTACAGCAATTCCTGTACGGCGGTTTTCTGTTGTCAGGGCATACCCTGTTTCTTCTATTATCTTTCTATAATGCCTGATCACGCGCCCAGATAATCCGCCAGCTCCTCCAGTGTATAAACGACTTTATCCGCGCCCGCTTCCAGGAATTTCTTCACGGTTTCCCTGCATTTGTCCTGCTGCGCTTTGAAATCAAGAGCCTCGAACTCCTCCTGCGTCAGCCCCATCTCAGAGCTTCCCACCAGCACGCCCACGCTGAATGCGCCTGCGTTTTTTCCTTCTTTGACATCGGACACTGTATCGCCCACCTTGATCACTCTGCGCACATCCTGAATCCCAAGGACCTCCATGTTCCGGTAGATCATATAGGGATATGGACGGCCTTTCTGATTGGTAGAATCCGGGCTGAACCAGACATCCGGCGCATATCCTTTTTCCTTCGCGGCCGGAACCACGATTTCCATCATCTTATCGTTGTAGCCTGTGGTTGATCCTATGGCAAAGCCTTTCTTCCTGAGACGTTCCACTGTTTCCACAACTCCCGATTTGGGGTCGGAATAGAGATGAAGGATACTGAGAAGTTTGTCCTCAAAAATTCCGAAAAGCTCATTTACATTTTCTTCCGTGGGCTCGCTGCCGTATTTTTCTGTCCAGCAGGCTCTGATCCTTGGCATATTCAGCATAGTCCTGATATGATCGATCTTCAGCATTCCCATGGGTTCGCGGACTTCCTCCATTGTCGGGTCGATCCCGTAATGACGGAATACTTCCACAAACGCCCGCACAGGCGCAAAACATCCGTAGTCTACTGTCGTTCCGGCCCAGTCAAAAATAATACATTCAAAATCTCTGCTCATGATAAATTCCCTTTCCTGCATCTTTCTATGAAATCAGTTCGTCTTTTTGATCCCTTATTTTGTGCTTTCCAGAAACTCCCCGATAAGATCTGTTACTTTTATAATATCTTCTTTATAGATTTCTCCGATATTTCCGATACGGAAGGTTTCCGCCTCCGTTACTTTTCCCGGATAGATCGCGTATCCTCTGTCCTTGATGTAATTGTACATATCTGAGAATTTGAAGTTATAGTTTTCCGGGTAGAAGAAGGTCGTAATGATCGGTCCCTGGTGTTCTCTGTCAATATAAGTATGGATTCCCATTTCTTCCATTCTCTTAATAAGAAGCTCGTTATTTTCTTTGTATCGTCTGCTTCTGGCCGGAATGCCGCCTTCCTCTTTCAGTTCTTTCAAAGCCTGTGCAAACGCAAGTACCACATGGGTTGGAGAAGTGAATCTCCATTTTCCATCCACTTCCATTGTTTTCCACTGGTCGTACAGATCCAGAGAAAGACTCCTTGCTTTTCCTTTGCTCTCCTCCAGCAGCTTCCTGTTCGCAATAATGAAGGAGAATCCCGGAACGCCCTGGATACATTTGTTGGCGCTGCTGATGATAAAGTCGATTCCCCAGTCTTTTACCGGAATATCCACTCCTGCAAAGCTGCTCATAGCGTCTACGATGAACACACGGCCCATTTCTTTTACCACTTTACCTACGGCTTCGATATCGTTGAGAATACCGGAGGTCGTCTCGCTGTGGACCATAGCCACATGAGTGATCTTCTGGTCCTTTTCCAGCATATCGCGGATCACCTCAGCCTTTGGAACCTGATTATAATGCTCATGATAAATAGCATAATCAATTCCTGCATGTTTTGCAATATCTTCCATTCTTTCTCCATACGCGCCGTTCGCCGCGATCAGAAGTTTTTCCCCGCTTCCGATCACGCTTGTCAGAACAGATTCCACTCCAAAGGTTCCGCTTCCCTGCATCAGGACAGCCGTGTACTCCTTCTCGTCCACATGAGCAAGCTCCAGAAGCTCTCTGCGGATTTCCTGAGTGATCTTCTTATAATCATCGTCCCAGGTGCAGTGGTCGAACATCATTTCCTTCTTCACGGAATCTGTAGTGGTCAAAGGACCAGGAGTCAGTAATTTGTAGTACTTCATCTTTGATCAGAACTCTGTTGGAAAGAGTAAGCGCTTCTTCGGGATCGTGGGTCACAATGATCGTGGTCAGATGATATTCTCTGGCAATGATTTTGATCCTGTCCTTGATAGACTCCTTGATCACGCCGTCCAGAGCGCTTAAAGGCTCGTCTAAAAGAAGGATCCTCGGCTTCATCACCATAGTTCTTGCCAGCGCAACTCTCTGTTTCTGTCCGCCGGAAAGCTGGTCGATCCTTTTATTCAGATGTTCCGTAAGTCCCAGAAGCTCGATCAGTTCCTGCACCTCTTCTTTTGAGGAAATATCCGGTTTATTTCTCAGGCCGTAGGTGATATTTTCATAAACATTCAGATTCGGGAAAAGAGCGTAGTCCTGAAATACAATGTTGAATCCTCTTTTTTCCATAGGAACGTTTGTAATGTCCTCTCCGTTAAAAATGATCCTTCCGCCGTCCGCGTCGGCAATTCCCAGGATCAGATTCAGAAGAGTGGTTTTTCCGCATCCGGAAGGTCCTAAAATAGAAACGATTTCTCCGTCTTCGATATCAAGATTAATATTTTCCAGAATGGTAACGCCATCATATACCTTTTTCAGATTTTCCAGCTTTAATATGTTTTTCTCCTCTTTTTTCTTCAAAAAACCTCTTGAAACACCGCCATTATAGCAACCGTTTTTCAGACGCTCAATCAAGAAAAAATAAAGACTATGTTAAGGGCATGTTAACTTAACATAGTCTTTACAATGTCAAAATGTAGCAAAATTACAAGGGCGGGTACGCTTTGTCCCGTATGGTCCGGCTGTTCTTGTCCAGCTGTTTCGCAAAGCGGTCATAATCCGAAGCGATCAGCCCCATATAGATCATATCCACCACCATCATCTGAGAGGTTCGCGAAAAGATCGCGTCCCCGTAAAAGAGCTGTTCCTGGCTGGTGCAGATCAGAAGATCCGCATATCTGGAGATCAGCGAGTTGCGGAAGCTGGTGATCACGATCGTCTTCGCGCCGCTTTTTTTCGCTTCTTTCATAACTTCCACCGTGTCTCTGGAATATCCGGAAAAGGAGATCCCGACAGCCACATCCTTTTCTGTAAGACTTCCGGCGCTGATCTTCTGATGATAATAATCGTCAAAATGGCGGCACTGGAATCCCAGATAGAGAAGCTTTGTCAAAAGGTCAAGCGCTACGGCGTTGGAGTTCTCCACGCTGTAGATTTCAATGATCCTGGCCTGTTTCAGCGCCTGGATCACCTTCTTATATACGCTTATGGAAAAGCTCTTCAGCGTTTCCTCCATCATCCGTTCTGTGGTTGCCACAACTTTTCCCGGAATATCCTCCAGCTTGTCTTTCCTGCTGAGCGAATATCCGTACATAGGATTTCTGTCCTCTTTTTCTTCTTTCTCTCCGGCAAGCTGTTCCACAACAGCGTATCTCAGTTCCTTGTATCCCTTAAATCCCAGGGCCTTTGTCAGGCGGACAATCGTAGGCTGGCTGACCCCGCTTTTTTTCGCCAGTTTTTCCAGAGACAGTTCCCGTATTTTTTCCATATGAGCCAGAATATAGTCCGCGGCCCGTTTTTCCGACGCTCTCAGATCTCCATATCTTGTTTCGATCAAAATCGTGATCCCGTTTTTCATACGCGAAACCCCTTGTAGTATTTCTACAGAAAAAGCCGTATTTTTCTGATCTTCTATTTTCTTATTTTAACAGAACCGGTATTTTCTCCGCTTTCCCGTATTTGTTAAATCTTTGTAAAATCCTGAAAAGGAAGCCTTTTATCTGGCTTCCCATCTTTTCAGCAGTTCATCGCACTCCCGGACATGGCTTCCGTGAATGGACAGGCCGCTGTCTACTTCCGCCCCGGGACAGAGCTTTCTTATATCTTCCACACTGGTTCCCATTCCGCTTCCCTCATTGGTGCAGAAAGGGCGGATGATTTTTCCGTCAAAATTAAAATGCTCCAGAAAAGTAAATACTGCCATAGGCATGGTTCCGCAGTAATTCGGATAGCCCAGATAGATCACGTCATATTCTTCAATGCTCTCGGGAAATCCTGCCAGCTCCGGACGGGCGTTTTCTTTTTTATCCTTCACAGCTTCCGCCACGCATTTCTTATATTCCAAAGAATACGGCTCCTTCATCTCGATCCGGAACATATCGGCTCCGATGGCTGCCTGAAGCTTCGCCGCCGCAATCTCAGTGTTTCCCACATCCACATATCTCATTTCTCCGCCGAAATAGTTTTCTCCTGCTCTTGAAAAAAATGCGATCAACTGATTCATAACGATATCCTCCTGTTTTCTCTAAATTTCCCTGATGTACCGTTCCAGATCCGCCAGGCGCCTGGGAACAGGCAGATTCGGACTCAGGATCCCTTTCTGGCAGAGCGCTTCAAACAGTTCCAGGACCGCAGGCTGTTCAAGATTGGTTTCCTGTAGGATTTCTCTGTCTGCAAACACCTGATCCGGCGTCCCCGCCGCCAGAACGCGTCCGTCTTTAAAAAGAAATACCTGATCCGCCCATCCCATAGCGTAATCCGCGTCATGGGTAGCCATCATAACTGTGATTCCCTGTTCTGTAAGCTGATCCACGATCCTGTTGACGATCGTGGTATGTCTGGGATCCAGGGCCGCCGCCGGCTCATCCAGTATGATAATATCCGGATGCATCACCAGAATATCGGCAATAGAAACCTGCTTCTTCTGTCCTCCGCTGAGCGCATGCGTAGGTTTATGCCGGAAAGGAGTGATCTCAAGACGGCGGATCACTTCCTCCACTTCTCTGGCGGCCTCCTCCTCCGAAACTCCCAGATTCAGAATGCCAAAAGAAATTTCCTGATATACGCTGGCCGAAAAAAGCTGGTTATCCGGATCCTGGAACACGATCCCTACCCTCTGCCGCAGCTTTAAAAGTCCTTTTCTGGAATAGTCGTATGGCTTTCCATCCAGATAAAGGCAGCCTTTGGACGGCTTCAGTATACCGTTGCAGCATAGAAAAAAAGTAGATTTTCCAGAGCCGTTGGCTCCCATAAAAGCAATCTTTTTTCCCCGCTCGATCTCCAGGGAAAGGCCGTTCAGGGAGTGACTCTTTTCTCCTTCATAAGAAAAATATAGATCCTCAGCCTTCAGTATCACATCTTTCATCTGTCCATTCTCCTGCCGGCGCCGGAGCGCAGAGACGAGAACCTCTCTCTGCTCCGCCGCTAAAATTTTTCTATAACAACAAGTCCATAAAGAATTATCTCAAAAAAACCGATCCAGAGTATTTCCGTCTTCCGGGGCGGAAAATTCTCGTTTAATACCCGGATATCCCCATTATAGCACCTGGATTCCATGGCGTCATACAGTGCGTCGGATTTTTTCATAGCCCGGATGAACAGAGCGGAGGCCATGGCGCCGAAGGACTTCATGGATGTCCTGTAGTCTCTGTTTCCCAGCCTTGAATTCTGCGAAACACGAATGGCATGGGCGACTTCAAATAACACAAAAATAAAACGGTAGATCAGAAGCATCAGCTCCAGGATCAGCTTCGGGCAGCGCAGCTTCCGCAGAACTCCCAGAATGTCCGGCATGGGAGTATGAAAGGACAGAAAATACAGGCAGGATACACTGGAAAGAGCAGTCAGGATCAGTTTCAGCGCGTACATCAGAGATTCCCTGCTCCCTGTCAGATAAATGCTCCCTAACTCTACCGCAAACAGATCCAGCGGCGTATGAGAGATATTGATGACAATGGCAAAACTGCTGAGAAGAAGAAACACCAGCGGCACCGTCAGATAACGCAGATAACAGGAAAAGGGAATCCCCCCTTTCCATACGCTGAGGATTCCCAGTAAAATCAGAACAAAACAGGAAACTGTCACTGAGCGGCTGAGCACACAGGCACATAAACTCAGAACTGAAAAAGCAAATTTTTCTCCTGCATTTACATATCTTAATTTGGAATTATAGCACAGCCTGTCAATGGTCATCATCTTCTGTCCGTCATTCTCCCCGTCCCTGTTTTTTCCGTTCTACAAATCTTCCCATGAAGAAGGCTACGATGCCTACGCCTATGCCTGTCTGCACACAGAACAGCAGGCTTTCCACTTCTCCCGGAAGTTCTCCTCCCAGGGCTCTCTCAAGCACAGGAGTGGCCCATGCTTCATATTCGGAATCCACTTCTTCCACAACTGCGCTTCCTGCATCGTCCGATCCGCCGAACTCGGCGTCCTTTAAAAGAAAGAGCGGGATAAAGGCAATCAGCAGCACAGCTACGATCAATGCGATTACAGTTCCTTTTTTCATTTTACCGTTCCTCCTTTAAAAAACCTGCCGCGCGCAGTTCCGGTTTTGCATAGGTTTCCAGCGCAGCTATGATCAGTACCGTCAGGATTCCTTCGATAACCGCAAGCGGAATCTGTGTAGGGGCAAATACCGCCAGAAACTTGGCGAAAGCGCCGCCGATGGAAACATCCGAGTGATGAGCCGCCGCCAGTTGGAAGGCCGTTACACAGTATGTAAAAAGATCTCCCAGAGCTGCGGCGAGAAATACAGCCAGTCTCTTATTTACTCCGCCTTTCTGGCAGAGACGGTATACGCCGTAAGATACAAAAGGACCTGCCACTGCCATGGAGAACACATTGGCTCCCAGAGTGGTCAGCCCTCCGTGGGCAAGAAGGATCGCCTGGAACAGAAGAACGATCAGTCCCAGAATACTTACTGCCCCGGGACCAAATAAAAGGGCTCCCAGCCCTGTTCCCGTCATATGAGAGCAGCTTCCCGTCACAGATGGTATCTTCAAAGACGAGATCACAAAGATAAAGGCTCCGGCCATTGCAAGAAGCGGCAGCACCCTCCTGTTCTCATTTAAGGATTTCCGGATGGAGCGAAAACCCATCCACAGAAAGGGAAGGCAGATCACTCCCCAGGCAATGCAGAAGCCTCCCGGAAGATAGCCTTCCATAATGTGCATGGCGTTTACGTTCTGACTTATACCCAGTGTACAGATCAGAACCGCAGCCAGCAGGATACGGTGTTTTTTGTTTTTTGTCATTTTCTCTTCTCCTTTCGTGATCAGGCAGCCGTATTTCTTATGAAATAAAAAAACTGCCTTAACGGCAGGATGCAAAAACAGGCCTTCTTCAGGCCGATGTCCTTACACCTGATCATACTCCGTAATCGTGTGTAACGCTCATACAAAGGCAGGTCTTCTGACTCGGGCGTCTCTGCTGTGCTCTGTCTTCCCGGTTTCCCAGTGACATATGAAGATACAGCTCTTCCCATACAGCGGCGGGACCGTGAAAGTTTCTCACTTTCTTCCCTTTTCATCCTTGCGGAACCTTTGTATACCTGATTAATCCATTATATTATATTCATTTTTGCAAACATTAGTCAATACTAACTCCCATATATTATAAT
>DWVA01000332.1 GCA_019120475.1 Candidatus Blautia intestinipullorum
TTATCCGGATAAAAATAATTTTTCCTGTCAAATTTGCACATCTGATGGATCTTGCAGTTCGCCGCGATTCCGGCTTTCAGGGCGAATTCCACCACCTGTCGGTTCAGAACAGGAAGGGAACCAGGCATTCCCGTACACACCGGACAGGTGTGGGTATTGGGCGCGCCGCCGAATTCTGTGGAGCATCCGCAGAAAATTTTTGTCTTTGTGGCAAGCTCTACATGAACCTCCAGGCCAATCACTGTTTCATACTGTCTCATCAGTCCCGGCCTCCTCTCTCAAAAGCTGCGGCGCTGCGGAAAATCTTTTTTTCCTCAAAACGGTTTCCGATCATCTGTATTCCTATGGGAAGACCTTTGCTGTCCACTCCGCAGGGAACGGAAATAGCCGGAAGACCGCAGAGATTTACCGCCACCGTATAGATATCCCCCAGATACATGGCAAGCGGATCCTTCAGGCTTTCCCCTATTCTGGGGGCGGTATGGGGAGCCGCCGGAGCCAGGATCACATCGTACTTTTCAAAAGCACGGTCAAATTCCTGCCGGATCAGCGCTTTGGCACGGAGGGCCTTCAGATAATAGGCGTCGTAATACCCGGAGCTCAGCACAAAAGATCCCAGCATGATCCTGCGCTTTACCTCTTCCCCGAAGCCCTCTGTTCTTGTCTTGTAATACATATCGTGAAGCCCCTCATAATCCGCCGCCCGATAGCCGTATTTCACTCCGTCGAACCGCTCCAGATTGGAGCTGGCTTCCGCGCTGGCGATAATATAGTAAGCAGGGATCATATATTCCATTGTGCTGACAGAGAAGAACTCCACGATTGCGCCCTGTCCGGTAAGAATCTTCAGGGCCTCCATAAAGCTGTTCTTTACTTCTCCGTCAAGACCTTTGGCAAGATACTCTTTTGGTATGCCGAATTTCATACCTGTGATTTTCTGATCCATAGCGCCGGAAAAATCAAGATCCTTCCGGTCAAGGGACGTACTGTCTTTCGGATCGCGGCCTGCGATCACCTCCAGAAGAGCGGCACAGTCCGCCGTATTCTTCCCTATAGGGCCGATCTGGTCCAGGGAAGAAGCGTATGCGACCAGGCCGTAGCGGGATACGGTTCCGTAGGTAGGCTTTACTCCTGTCACGCCGCAGAACGAACTGGGCTGCCGTATGGAGCCGCCGGTATCCGACCCAAGCGCCAGATATGCTTCTCCTGCCGCCACAGCCGCGCAGGAACCGCCGGAAGATCCTCCCGGAACATGATCTGTGTTCCAGGGATTTCTGGTGACTCCGTAAGCGGAGGTTTCCGTGGTGCTTCCCATGGCGAACTCATCCATATTTGTTTTTCCGATCACTATCATTCCCGCCTGTTCCAGACGGCTGACCGCCTCCGCCTGATAGGACGGCACAAAATTTTCCAGCATTCTGGAAGCACAGGTGGTTTTTTTCCCTTTTACGCAGATATTATCCTTTACCGCTATAGGAACTCCTGCCAGAGGCCCTGTGTAAATTCCCTCCGCAATGCCTTTTTCCACCTGTCTGGCTCTCGCATAAGCCTCTTTTTTATAAATGTCAAGATAAGCGTGTATCCGGTTTTCCTTTTTTTCAATCGCTGCAAATACTGTCTTTACACCGTCCAGCACACTGATCTGACGCTGCTTGATCTTCTCTGCCAGTTCAAGGGCAGTCATTTTTTCCAAATCCATTTTACTGTCTCTCTGCACTTTCTGATTTATTCCACACACATTTATCCAATCGTCTTCGGAACCTGATACTGTCCCTCTTTCATCTTCGGCGCGTTGGCAAGCATTTCTTCCCTTCTGTCGCCGTTTGTCACCACATCTTCCCGGAATACGTTCTCATCCCCGAAAAGATGGGTCAGAGGTTCGGTTCCCTCTGTGTCCAGCTCATTGAGCTTTTCCACATAATCCAGCATTTTCTGCATATCCTCTCTGGCCTTCTCCCTGGTTTCTTCATTCAGAGAAAGCTTGGCCAGGATACATACATTATCCAGCGTTTCATCATCAATAGGCTTGGCCATTTTATGTCCTCCCATATTCTTATTTCAAACACATTTCAGGCATTTCCCTATTCTTTCGGTTTCAGGGCTCCAGCCGGTTCATATCTCTCGGGAACAGGCATGCCTCCCTTACGTTGTCTTCTCCCAAAAGCTGCATGGTAAGCCTCTCAAGACCGATCCCAAGACCGCCGTGGGGAGGCATTCCATGTTTGAAGGTATCCAGATACTGCTCCATTCCCTCTTCTTCCATTCCTCTTGCGGCGATCTTTTCTTTCAGCATGGCATAGTCATGGATCCTCTGCCCTCCTGTCGTCACCTCAAGGCCATGGAACAGAAGGTCAAAGCTCAGTGTAAATCGGTTGTCCTCTGGATCGTCCATGGCGTAAAAAGGACGCTTTTTCGACGGGTAGTGAGTAACAAAAACAAAATCCGCATCATACTCTTCCTTGAAGTACCGTCCGATCAACGCTTCTTCTTCCGGCTCCAGATCATAAGGATTGCGTATCTTTCTGTTGTATTTCTTAGATACAAGTTCTTTTGCCCTGTCAAAACGTACAGCCGGTATCCTGTCCGTTTCCGGAAGCTCTATTTTTAAAACCGACAGTTCTTTCGCGTATTCTTTTTTCAGAAGGGCCGCCGCATACTGCAGGAATCCTGTTTCCATAGCCATGATCTCTTCAAAGCTGTCAATATATCCCATCTCGAAATCAAGGCTGGTATATTCATTCAGATGGCGCTTTGTATTATGTTTTTCCGCCCGGAAAACAGGTCCCGTCTCAAATACTCTGTCAAAAACGCCTACCATCATCTGTTTATAAAACTGCGGACTCTGGGCCAGGACAGCCGGTTTGTGAAAATAGCTGAATTTGAAAAGGTTGGCTCCCCCTTCTGCTCCTCTCGCGCCGATCTTCGGCGTGTGTATTTCTGTAAAACCCTGACTGTACAGATAATCCCGGAACGCCCGCACAATTCCTTCCTGGATCTTGAATTTGGATCGTTCCCGGATATTTCTGAGGGCAATGGGTCTGAAATTCAGTTTTGCTTCCAGGGAGGTATCCAGCTTCCATTTATCTATCGCCAGAGGAAGAGGCTCCGCCGGACAGGAAAGCACCGTGATCTCCCGGATATGAAGTTCTCTTCCGTGAGGCGCCCGTTCTTCGCTTTGCAGGCAGCCTTTTACCCGCAGCGTCATCCCTTCTTTCAGATCATGGAGCGGCAGATTTACTTTTCCGCTTTCATAAACTGTCTGAAAGAGTCCCTCTCTTCTCCTTAAAATAAGAAAAGCCACATCACCCATATTTCGGATACTGTGAACGGCTCCCTCCAGAACAGCTTCCTGATTCAGCAGGGAATTTCCCAGAAGCTCTTCCCATGTATTTACCTTTTTCTCCCATCTTCCGTCCAAAAATTCCATTTCTTATCCTCCATATTATGTTGTTTGGCTTTTTATAGTTGCATATATATGTTTGTTCTTTCTTTACTCTTCAAAAAACAGCATCAGGATCATCTGGGCTGTTTCCACCATATTCGTCCCGGAGTCCATGCTGCTTTTCTGGATATAGCGGTACGCCTCCTCCTCGCTGAGATGGTTTCTCTGCATCAGGATCATTTTCGCGTTTGAAATATAATTCTGCTCCTTCCAGCTCCGGGGCTTCGGCCTCTTTTTTTCCTTCTTTCTCCGCCGCTCCTGCTTGGACAGGATCATATGGACCGTATTGATCAGATCGCTTGTCTTCAGAGGCATCTGAAGAGAAAGAATAGAATCCGGCACCTCGCAGATCACCCGCTCTGACGCCAGAAGAAGCATTTCAAATCCTCCCGGCAGACACTCGGAAAGATCCAGATAGTTCATATCCGGCAGCCGGTATCCGCAGATCAGTACTCCGCTTTCCAGCTCGGAAGCGCTTGCCAGGGCATTGGAGGCGGCAGAGCAGACAGAAGCCACCGAAAATCCGTGTCTTTCCAGAATCGTGCGGATTTTCTTTGCGTCTTCAATTTTCGGTAATGCGATGACAATGCTGCTCATAAAGACCGTTCTCCTCTTTCCCCTTGTTTCTCTCCCGGCTGTCTTTTGTCCCGGCTTTTACAGACGGTACAAGTATTCTTCAACCTCCCAGTCCGTTACCTGCCTGGTGTATCTCAGCCATTCTTTTTTCTTCGCCGATGCGTATTGACGGCAGAAATCTTCTCCCAGGACCTCCCGGATCCAACTGCTTCCCTCAAATAGATCTATGGCCTCTTTCAGAGTTTCCGGAAGATTCTCCGCCGGCAGGTTTTCCGCGCCGCAGTTTGCCGATTTTACCGGCGCTATCTTGTTTTTGATCCCGTCCAGGCCTGCCGCAAGACACACGGCCAGGACGAGATAGGGATTTGCCGCCGAGTCCGGACTTCTCAGTTCGATCCTGGTTTCCTCTCCTCTTCCTACAGGTATCCTTACCAGAGAATTCTGGTTGTTTTCCGTCCAGGTAAGCTCAGTAGGAGCGCCGTAGCCGGGAACAAGACGTTTGTAGGAATTTACCAAAGGATTGGTGATCAGCGCCATTTCCCTGCTGTGGGCAAGAAGACCGCCTACGAAATAATATGCCTCGTCGCTGAGTCTGCCTGGCTCATCTGTTTTGTCAAAAATATTTTTTCCCTGCCGGAACAATGAAAAATGAAGATGCATTCCGGAGCCTGCTGTCTCTGATCTGGGCTTTGGCATAAAAGTGGCGTGGAGCCCGTGACGTTTTGCCACTGTGCGCACCGCCATCCGGAAGGTCATGATAT
>DWVA01000333.1 GCA_019120475.1 Candidatus Blautia intestinipullorum
CTGTTATGCCTGCTGCCATCGGGCAGATCCTGAGCACATGGTTCAGCATTTCTCCCGGATACATCTGGGTGCTTTCAGCAATTTCTTCAAGAAATTTCTTTCCCTGCACCTGATTAAGCTGATCCAGCGCATAGGCAAGCATATTGATCTCTTGTGCCCATACGCGATCAGGAAGTTTTTCTTTCAAGTCAACACCGAGGAATTCCGCTTTCACCAAAACTGCATTTTCAATAGGAACAAACAGATCAATTCCCATCTCCTGCTCGATCAGAAACATCTGCCGATCGCTCAGCGGCATTTCAAAGACTTTACCTGATTTTTTTATCTGAAACACACTTTTCCCTCCTGTTACTACCATTGTGCTATCCCTTTCTTTCCCGCAAATCAACTATGCGGACAGGATGAAGTGAATTGCCAGTTGACATATATATAACGAACCCAAAAAGATATGACTCCAGATTCTTTTCTTAATCATACAACCGGCTTTTCTTATTTTCAAGTTTATATATTCACGGAATGAGTGAACTCCGCAAAAATAGTATACTTGCATTTTGTATGCCACTTTTACCGCACCCCAAGTTTCAATAAACCAACTTACTGCCATTCATCGGGTTCCATACTCTAAGCCCTCAATACATATCGTACTTACAAATTTCACATATTATATACTACTAAAAAACGCATAAAACACTTCCATGTTCTACACGCTTTGTACACATTCAATATACTGTTTATTTTTCTGGGCTAAGTCCGTGCATTGCAAGCAATATACGTAAAAAGCCATAATTTATTCCCAATAGTCAATGGATTCCTGGGATATGGAACTGATACCGAACAGCTCATACATAAAATCTTCCCTTTCATCAAAGATTTCCACGATAATGATTCTGTCGTTCTCGATTCTGTAAAACAGATAATTATGGCATACATAAAGGTATCTGTAATCAGAATGAATATCAAACATAGAAGAGAGCATAACGCCTTTTTCTTCAAAATCAGTCAGACTTTTTACAGAATCCATGATACGTTTCAATGCCTTTGCCGCTGATTCCGGACCAAATTCAGCAGTCAGACGCATTTTTAATGTTTTCAGCTTACGTCTGACAATATGGGAATACTCAATTTTCTTCATCCACGTACCCCCAGTTCGGCTTCCAAAGCTTCTGCGGATACCGTTCCTTCTTCACGAATAGAGACTTCTGCCTCGTTTAGTTTGTTCATCAACTGATAAAGAGCCTTCTGCTTATCCAACTCATCCAATTCCTTCATATCTATAATGGCGCATTGTCCATGACCATTGCGGGTTAAATATACCCTGTTTCCATATCTAACCTCATTTATGACCGCCGTGTAATTTCTCAAATCTGAAATAGGTTTGATGTTTGGCATATCAATTCCTCCTCGCATAATCATTAATATCATTGCTATTGATTTTATTATACTCATTGTTTGCGAATCAATCAATATATTTCACTGTGAATTTGCAGCGCTCTAATCTTCCATTACTTACCATTAACTGAGAAAATCCACAATGACAGGAACATCATCGCCTGAAAGTGAGTCCAGGAAGTCTCCTACCCTGCTCGTCCACACTTTCTGTGTTTCATCTTCCGTTAACCCCTGAATATCATCCACTGAATGCCAATTACCTTCCATATCCAAAAAGTCGTGCGGAATCATCACATATCTGAAGTCTTTCTGCCTGGCTTCCCGCTCCAAATAGTCTTCCAGGGAGTTTCCACACCTATATTCATATTTCCCGTTGATGTAAATTCCCTTGTCTGTCCGGATTACATGGATGCTGTCCAGGTTTAAATCTGTATAAAAATACCCTTCCAGTTTACGGAACCTTTCTGTCATCTCTGCAATATAACAATCCTTCATGGCCTGCCACTCGATATCCCTCATCCTGGCTCCGCTCACCCAGCAGTATCCCTCTGGAGATGGCACGTTATATTTTTGGTAAATCCGGCTTGCCTCTCCATCAAAATACTCTTCACAATCATCCTTGACCAGAAGCAGGCACGCCCATCTCCCGCCGATCCGAAATCGGGTCCACATTCCATTTGGATTCATGTAGTATCCATATGCCTGTTCCTTCTCACTGTATTCGAATCCAAACCTAGCATCTGCAAATGTACGTAGATCCGGATACCTTTTTTTCTAAGTGGGCAATTGGGAAGAGCCCTGATCCTTTTAGCGCGCTTTGTCCGCCGTGGCTGATGAAGCGGCCCTGCCTCCCTCTCATACACTTTCCCATCACGTATCAGGAAACGGTTTCCATAAGGAGGCATATATGAGGGTATAATCGTTCCCTGTGGAAGACGGAAACAATCAATCTTCCTCTCATAACTCTTTTCAATATTTTCTGTACAGCCATAGAACATAAGATATTCCGAATTTTCTGTCAACTTCCAATACGGCTCCATCTTGCGTTCTACCTCTTTTTCAACAATTTGCGAGAATTTGTTTTGTAAGCTGTTTCCTTTCCCATACTCTTCTGTATTCGGCACTGTTACCGCTGTTAAAACAAAATTATGCATATTATTATTCCTTCCCGTTAAAAAAAGCAGGACATCCGATGGAAGTATCGTGGTAGACGTTCTGCCATTCCCTTTTTTCTGTCCTGTATATCTGCTGTTCAAAATACCTGCATTCCACTGTCACTGCCGATACCGGTACAGCGGCCGGAAGTCATACAGCTTCACCCGGCTCCCGCAATTCATCTGCGGCGCTGGCTTTCCTTCTGCCTAAAATCTGTCCCGCCTTACCTGACCGAATCTCTTTTAATAGATGAATCACTTCAGCTACAGCCTGATCCGTTCTCTGAATACCGGATGC
>DWVA01000334.1 GCA_019120475.1 Candidatus Blautia intestinipullorum
AAGGAGGAATTTACTTTGTACCAGAAGGTAGATACAAACCTGAATTTTGTTGACCGCGAGAAAAAAGTAGAGCAGTTCTGGAAAGAAAACCATATTTTTGAAAAAAGTATGGAAAACCGTAAAGAGGGAGAAACCTATACTTTTTACGATGGACCGCCTACTGCAAACGGCAAGCCTCATATCGGCCATGTGCTTACCCGTGTTATCAAGGATATGATTCCCAGATACCGGACAATGAAGGGATATATGGTACCCCGAAAAGCAGGATGGGATACTCACGGCCTTCCGGTAGAGCTGGAAGTGGAAAAGAAGCTGGGTCTGGACGGAAAAGAACAGATCGAGGCTTACGGCATTGAGCCTTTTATCAAGCAGTGCAAGGAAAGCGTATGGAAATATAAGGGAATGTGGGAGGATTTTTCTTCCACAGTAGGCTTCTGGGCAGATATGGAGCATCCCTATGTCACTTATGACGATAATTATATTGAGTCCGAATGGTGGGCTTTAAAGGAAATCTGGAACAAAGGGCTCCTGTACAAGGGATTTAAGATCGTGCCTTACTGTCCCCGCTGCGGAACTCCTCTTTCCGCTCAGGAGGTTTCCCAGGGCTATAAGACTGTAAAAGAGCGTTCCGCGATCGTCCGTTTTAAAGCAAAAGGCGAAGACGCGTACTTCCTGGCATGGACCACAACGCCCTGGACACTTCCCTCCAACGTTGGTCTCTGCGTCAATCCGGACGAGACATATTGCAAGGTAAAAGCTGCGGACGGATACACCTACTATATGGCGGAAGCCCTTCTTGACAAAGTGCTGGGCAAGCTGGCAAAGGAAGAAGGAGAAAAGGCGTACGAAGTTCTGGAAACCTATAAGGGTACAGACCTGGAATATAAGGAATACGAGCCTCTGTTCAAATGCGCGGGCGAGGCTGCGGCGAAGCAGAAAAAGAAAGGCTTTTTCGTGCTCTGCGACAGTTATGTTACCATGAGCGACGGTACCGGAATCGTACACATCGCCCCGGCGTTCGGTGAGGACGATAACCGCGTGGGACAGAAATACAGCCTGCCTTTCGTACAGTTCGTGGACGGACAGGGCAATATGACCGCCGAGACAGATTACGCCGGCGTGTTTGTAAAGAAAGCGGATCCAATGATCCTTAAAGATCTGGATAAAGAGGGCAAGCTTTTTGAAGCGCCGAAATTCGAGCACGATTATCCACACTGCTGGAGATGCGATACTCCTCTTATCTACTATGCGAGAGAATCCTGGTTCATCAAGATGACCGCAGTGAAAGAGGATCTGATCCGCAACAACAACACCATCAACTGGATTCCGGAGAGCATCGGCAAGGGACGTTTCGGCGACTGGCTGGAGAATGTTCAGGACTGGGGTATTTCCAGAAACCGTTACTGGGGAACACCTTTAAATATCTGGCAGTGCGAATGCGGCCATATGCATTCCATCGGAAGCCGCCAGGAACTTTATGAGATGAGCGGCGATGAGAAAGCAAAGACCGTGGAGCTTCACCGTCCGTATATTGACGAGATCACCATCAAGTGTCCGGAATGCGGCGGAACTATGCACCGGGTGCCGGAAGTGATCGACTGCTGGTTCGATTCCGGAGCAATGCCTTTTGCGCAGCATCATTATCCGTTTGAAAACAAAGAACTGTTTGAACAGCAGTTCCCGGCAGACTTTATCTCCGAGGCGGTGGACCAGACAAGAGGATGGTTCTATTCCCTTCTGGCAGAATCCACCCTGCTTTTCAATAAAGCTCCGTATAAAAATGTAATCGTCCTGGGACATGTACAGGATGAAAACGGACAGAAAATGAGCAAGTCAAAAGGAAACGCGGTAGATCCTTTCGACGCTCTGGAAAAATACGGCGCGGACGCTATCCGCTGGTATTTCTATGTAAACAGCGCTCCATGGCTGCCGAACCGTTTCCATGGAAAGGCCGTTGTGGAAGGACAGCGCAAGTTTATGAGTACTCTGTGGAATACCTACGCGTTCTTCGTGCTGTACGCAAATATTGACAATTTCGACGCGACAAAATATACTTTAGAGTATAGCAGTCTTCCTGTGATGGACAAATGGCTTTTGAGCAAGCTGAATTCCGTGGTGAAGGCTGTGGACGATCATCTGGCAAACTACCGGATTCCGGAGAGTGCCAGAGCTCTGCAGGAATTTGTGGATGAAATGAGCAACTGGTATGTAAGAAGGAGCCGCGAGCGCTTCTGGGCAAAGGGCATGGAGCAGGATAAGATCAACGCTTATATGACTCTTTACACAGCCCTTGTAACGATCTCCAAGGCGGCCGCGCCTCTGATCCCCTTTATGACAGAGGACATTTACCAGAATCTTGTAAGAAGTATTGATAAAGAAGCTCCGGAGAGTATCCATCTGTGCGATTATCCGCAGGTGAAAGAAGAATGGATCGACAAAGAACTGGAAGAAGATATGGAAGCGGTGCTGAAGATCGTGGTACTTGGCCGCGCAGCCAGAAACACTGCGAATATCAAGAACCGTCAGCCCATCGGAACCATGTATGTAAAGACAGAGAAGGAAATGGGCCAGTTCTATGTGGATATCATTGCAGATGAACTGAATGTGAAAGAAGTGAAGTTTGCCAAAGATGTGGAATCCTTCATTTCCTACAGCTTCAAACCGCAGCTCCGCACAGTGGGTCCGAAATACGGTAAGCTTCTGAACGGTATCCGCAAAGCCCTTTCCGAGATCAATGGAACGGAAGCGATGAAGGAACTGAAAGAAACAGGACTTCTTGCCCTGGATATCGACGGAAACAAGGTGGAGCTTACGGAAGAGGATCTTCTTATCGAAACGGCCCAGACAGAGGGTTATGTGACGGAGAGCGAGGGAGATACTTCCGTTGTTCTTGATACGAATCTGACACCGGAGCTGATCGAGGAGGGCTTTGTCCGCGAGATCATCAGCAAGATCCAGACCATGAGAAAAGAAGCCGGTTTTGAAGTGATGGATAAAATCCGCGTTTCTGCAAAAGATAATCAGCGGATCATGGACATTATGAAAAACCATAAGGAAGAGATCATGTCTGAGGTACTGGCAGAGGAAATGAATCTGGGCGAAACAGACGGCTACGTGAAAGAATGGAATATCAACAAAGAGAATGTAGTCTTTGGCGTGACCAGACTGTAGGAGGAGAAAAATATGATTAATAAGCAGTTCAAGAAGGAAGCTTTCAAGGAAAGCGTAAAAGAAAACGTAAAATTCCTTTACCGCAAAACGCTGGAAGAAGCTACACAGGAGCAGATCTTCCAGGCAGTCAGCTATACGGTGAAGGACGTCATCATTGACAACTGGCTTGAATCACAGAACGCATTTAAGGAACAGGATCCCAAAATCGTATATTATATGTCCATGGAATTTCTTATGGGCCGCGCTCTGGGCAACAACCTTCTCAACCTTACCGCTTACGATGAGGTAAAGGAAGCTCTGGAAGAGCTTGGCCTGGATCTGAACGTGATCGAGGATCAGGAGCCGGATCCGGCGCTTGGAAACGGAGGACTGGGACGTCTTGCAGCCTGTTTCCTGGATTCTCTGGCAACATTGAACTACTGTGCTTACGGATGTGGCATCCGCTATCATTACGGTATGTTCAAGCAGGAGATCAGAGACGGATTCCAGGTGGAAGTGCCGGATAACTGGCTGAAAAACGGCTATCCTTTTGAACTGCGCCGTCCGGAATATGCCAAGGAAGTACACTTCGGCGGATATGTGCGCGTAGAATATGATCCAGCTACAGGCTCAAACCGTTTTATCCATGAGGGATACCAGGCGGTAAAGGCGATTCCATACGATATGCCGATCCTGGGATATAACAATGATATCGTAAACACCCTTCGTATCTGGGACGCGGAGCCTATCGTAGACTTCGGTCTGGACTCTTTCGATAAGGGTGATTATAAGAAGGCAGTGGAGCAGGAGAACCTTGCCCGCAATATCGTAGAGGTGCTTTACCCCAACGACAACCATATGGCAGGTAAGGAGCTGCGTCTGAAACAGCAGTACTTCTTTGTATCCGCCAGCCTTCAGGCAGCAGTGGCAAAATATAAAAAGCAGCACAGCGACATCCGGAAGCTTTACGAGAAGGCAGTTTTCCAGATGAACGACACACATCCCACAGTTGCCGTTGCCGAGCTGATGCGTATCCTTATGGATGAGGAAGGTCTTGGATGGGACGAGGCATGGGACGTTACCACCAAATGCGTGGCGTACACCAACCATACCATTATGTCCGAAGCCCTGGAAAAATGGCCTATCGAGCTGTTCTCCAGACTGCTTCCCCGTGTATACCAGATCATCGAGGAGATCAACCGCCGCTTCATCATCGAAGTGCAGGCGAAATATCCGGGCAACTACGAGAAGATCAAGAAAATGGCTATCATCTATGACGGCCAGGTGAAGATGGCCCATCTTGCCATTGTTGCAGGTTTCTCTGTAAACGGTGTGGCACAGCTTCATACAGAGATTCTGAAGAATCAGGAGCTGAAGGACTTCTATGAGATGATGCCG
>DWVA01000335.1 GCA_019120475.1 Candidatus Blautia intestinipullorum
TGGAAAACTTTTCATTCCGTATTATATACAGGACACGGACCAGAACAAGACCTTCTATAAAATGAAAAAGAATACAGTCGACGTACTGATTGCCGGAAGCAGTACTTTACTGGTGGGCCTGTCCCCCCTGGAACTCTGGGAGGATTACGGTATTGTGGCGCATACCCGTGCCAGTACCGTTCAGGCGCCTCCTGTTACCTGGCTGAACATTAAGGAGGCGTACCGGTACCAAAAGCCAAAGGTTGTGGTTATGGGCATTACCAGTCTTTTCCTGGATTATGACTATGACGCCAACGAGCCTTATCTGCGGAGAGGACTTGACTTTAAAAAGCTTTCTGCGGACAAATTGAAGGCAGTTAATGAAATCGTGAAAAGAAGCGGCTCTCAGCATATGCTGGATTATATTTTCCCTATACTCCGTTATCATGACAGATGGAAAGAGTTCCAGTGGACGGATGTTTATAATTTACAGTACCGCCATGACTTTATGCGCGGTCAGTATCCTGTGTACAGGGCGAAAAAGATCAAAGCCAGGGATCATGTGGATAAAAACGTTCCTCCGGAAAAAGAAAATACCGATTCCTGGTCGTTTTACCGGGACGCCATCGAATACTGCCAGTCCCAGGGATCTGAGGTAGTCGTGGTAAATATGCCGGATGACCGCTGGACGTATGGACGATACCAGACAGCAAAAAAACTGACGGAAGGATGTGGCGCAGCCTATATTGATTTTAATCTGGAAGAGCCGCTGAAGGAAATGGGGATCGACTGGGAATATGATTTTTATGATCCGCACCATTTGAATCCAATAGGCGCCCGGAAAACAACAAAGTACCTTGGGGATTATCTGGCGGAACATTATGATATCCCGCAGAACCAATGCGAAGAGGATACGGCGGAATTGTTAAATGAAGATCTAAGGAAATATAAGGCCAAGATAAAGAAATTTGAGGATAAGCTGGAGGTTCAGAAGACACAGGAAAAGCAAAAAGAGGTTTAAAACCTTTTATATATGGTGTAAAAGAATACCCTTTCTATATCCCTTATTGCGCATGAAGCTTCTGCATGGTAAAATTTAAGTTATGAAAATATCAGATTTTTCATAGAGAGTCGAGATGCTTTATGGTGCATTTTTCAGGAAATGAAAAACAAAATTTTAAATGAGAATTAACTGAGGAGGGGAAGAAAAGCGTATGAAAAGAAGAATATTAAAAAAAGCAGGCGTATTAGTTTTCACGGCGGCTTTGACAATGGCATCTGTTCCTGTTTCTGCTGTCTGGGGATACGAAGCGGAGGCAGAGACGGAAAAAATGGATGACGCCGCTGTCATGAATAATGGCGGACGTTTTGTCAGCTATAACGGCAGTGTCTATTATTGGCGGTTTGCGCCGGGCAGCATTTCACAGACAGGTGTTCTCGGCAGTTTTACCCAGGTGGAAGGAGTCAGCAACACTCTTGTCTGCCGGAATGCCAATGGGGAAGAAACGGAACTTATTCAGGATACGGGAACAGGACCGTTGTTTATTTCCGGCGGCCGGATTTATTATGAAAAGGGATATTCCTCCTGGGGCGTATGCCAGCTGGACGGACAACCGGTGACATCCTATGACTCTGTAAACGTTCTTGAAGCTCTGCAGCAGCAGGAAGCGGTAGTCGCTCAGGACTACAGCAAGGGGATTTTTGTCATTGCGGCTGATGGAAGCGAAACAGTTCTTGCCCCGGCGGAAGCTTCCTATATTGGTATTTCCGACGGCAGTATGTATTACGGTATTGCTGCAGATAATCGTATGGATGTCTACTGTATTGGCTTGGACGGCGGCAATCAGGCTGCAATCGGCAGTATTGTGATGTCTCAGGACTATGGAAATTTTGAAATACTTTCTATAGGAGATGTGCTGATGCAGGATGATGGAATCTATTTTACCTGCGGCTTTTACGGCGGAACAGGAAACTTCTTCTCGGCAGGAGGCATTTACCGTATTGGATATGACGGAAGTTTTTCAACTCTTCTGGATCCTTCCGGTCCGCAGCAGGTTAATTTTCCTAAAATTTATATTCAGCAGACAGATGGTGCTTCTACCCTCTATTATTATTCAGGAGACGGATATTCCAATGCGGGATCGTGGGACGGATGGGTTTCCGAGAATGTTTATGGCATGAACCTTGAAACAGGAGAAACGGCGCCGAGTTCTTTTGTGTTAAGTGATATTGGAGATATTGTCTGTATGGATGGAAGTATTCAGACGCTGACAGACAACAGCGGACAGTATAAGGTAGTGCTTTCTCAGGAGGCAGGCGCTTCTTTAGGATACACAGACATTGGCGGCCATTCCGGAAACGGGGAAATCTTTGTTGCCGATCTGGATCTTGTAGATGATACTGCATATTTTACCATAACAAAGATGACGGAAGATCCGTCGGTCAGTGTGGGATGGCGGACAGGATACAGCAGAGATTCTATGAAAACCTATATGACCAGACTGGGAACAGATGAAGTGACGCTTCTGAATGAATATTGATAATATGTTTCTGAACTTTTTTGATTCTTAATAAAAAAGAAAAAACTTTACTTTTTACCTATTATATGATATGATATCTCTTGTCGAAGTGGTAAGACCACAACAAATTTCGGCATGCACCTGTAGCTCAGTGGATAGAGCAGTGGTTTCCGGTACCATGTGCGGGGGTTCGATTCCCTTCAGGTGTGTTTGCCCGGGACAAGGGGACGGTTCCGGCGCGTTGTAATTTAAGGAGGACAAGAACTTGGATAATTTCAGAGAATGGTTATCAGATAACCTTCGCTATTTTATGCTTGGCGGAGTCATTCTGGTAATCGTAGCTGTATTGTTCTTCGGCATACGTGCCTGTGTCGGAAGTGGGAAGGGTGCTTCTGATGAAGATCAAAATACAGTTCAGGACAACAGCCAGGGAAATGATCCTTCTTCTCCTGAAGATGACGGGGAGACAAACGACGGGAAGAAAGAAGAAGATACGAATCCCTTGGAAGAGGGCAGTGCAGAGATTACTGCATTCATGCAGAGCTATTACAAGGCTTTAGGGGAAAGAGATATTGCAACATTGAGAATGTTAGTCAGTGATCTGACGGCTTCTGACGAGTCAAGGATTACAAACGCAAAGGATTATATTGAAGGCTATCAGGTAGGCAATGTCTATACGAAAAAGGGGTTGGATGATAATTCCTATGTAGTTTATACCTGTTATGATTATATCTGCAGCGGAATTACGACACCGGTACCTTCATTAGGTTATGCATATGTTGTGCAGGACAGCGACGGAAACTATCAGATTCTTGGAGCTGCCGATCAGGATACAGAAATTTCCCAGTATATGGACGAACTCCTGACCGATGAAGATGTTCAGAATCTGAGAGAGGAAGTACAGGCGGATTATGATCAGGCCCAGAAAGATGATCAGGCTCTCGCTCAGTTCCTGGACGGACTGGGAAAAGACGCGGGATCTTCTGAGACAGCAGCCAATGGGACGATGATGACAGTTACAGAGGGTTGCAATGTCCGGGCGGAAGCAAGTACAGACGCGGAAATTATCGGCGGTCTGGAGGCTGGCACTGAAGTGGAGAAACGCGGTGTGGAAGGTGAATGGATTCAGATCGACTATAATGGTCAGACCGGTTATGTACACAGCAGTCTTCTTGAATAGAAGCATTTTCCGGATGATATTGTAAAAAGAAAAATAAGAAAAATTAAGGCGCAGGATTTTTCCTGCGCCCATTTTGTTTTCCGGGTTCTCTTACTGTTGTTATTTCAGTTCACGATAAACGGTGCCTGTCTGAAGGTCAATGCCTCGAATTTCCGCAAGTTCATGAACAGTTACCAGTTCATAGCCCTGGCTGATCAGTTCGGGGATCAGAATTTCCGCCGCGTCAACGGAAGTGCTGAAAATATCATGCATCAGAATGATGGAACCGTCCTGTATCTGAGATAAAGCCAGATCCACGATTTTCTGAGGATCCTGAGACTTCCAGTCTTCTGTGTCAATGGACCAAAGGATCATTGGCGTGCCGATCGTTGCTTTTACAGAATCATTCACCGCTCCATAAGGCGGCCGTACAACTGTAGCGCCGTGCCCTGTTAGGTCGAGAAGCAGTTCGTCTGTGCCTGCAATGGCTGCCGTCATATCCTCCGGCGAAAGTGTTGTGAGATCAGTATGATCATATGTATGATTTCCTAGTTCACATCCCAGTTCATCCATACGCTTTATTTCTTCAGAAAAATATTCCACTTCTTTTCCAACCATAAAAAATGTGGCCTTCGCATGATTGGTTTCCAGACAGTCCAGCAGACGCCCGGTGAAAGAGCTGGGACCATCGTCAAAAGTAAGAGCTGCGTATTTCTTTTCTTTGGGTTCTGGAGACGGCGTTTCGGAGGGAATAACAGACGGCTCCCTGGCAGTAGTTTGCGTAGGAGCCGCCGATGTTTCCGCAGGAGCTGCGGAGGCTTCGGGAGGCTGAGTGGGAGCAGGAGTCGGACTTTCCGGAGTATATCCTTTCAGAGAGCCGTCTTCCAGAAGCTCATAGCTCTTGCCGTCCACAGTGACAATTCCGGTCTGCATGATTCCGTCCAAATCCATGTAATACCGTTTTCCTTCATAGTCAAGCCAGCCGGTCTGCATGATTCCGTCCTGATTGAAAAAATATCTTTTTCCGTCTGTATCTGTCAGCCAGCCGGTATAAGGCGTTCCGTTTACAAGAAACATCCAGTTGCTTCCGCTGGAAGTCCATACTCCTGAGGCAGCCTCGGGAGAGGCGGTTGCTGTTGAAACAGGAGTTGGCGTTGCCGTAGGAGAAACGGAAGGAACTTCCTCTTCGCCAGTTTCATTCTGAGAAGAATTCTGTCCCTGCTTATCTGTATCAGATGTGGAGTTGGAATTGTCAATGCCTTTGGAAACGAACAATTCGATGGTGCCGTCTTTGATCAGAGAAGGCTCTGCGGAAGACTGAGAAAAGAGCAGGGCAGAACCTGCGCACAGCAGAACCGCGATCAAAAGAAGCAGAAGATTTGTCCGCTTTTTGTGACCTGGCATGTTGTTTCCTCCTTTATGTAGTTGTCATTTTCAGTGCAGGAATATAAGAGCAGGTATCCGTTCTGAGCCCTGCGCTGCCGTATCTGTCTTTCTGACCCTGCTATGGGCAGTAGAAGATGCTTGCTAAAGTATACAATATTCGACAGGAAAATACAACCCCACCGGCTATTTGCTTGTTGCGAATAAAGAGAAAAAAATATATAATGAAAAAATGGATAAAAAATGGATAGACAAAGATAAAATGGAAATGATCAGGATCAATAAGTACCTGAGCAGCGCAGGGGTTTGTTCGCGGAGAGATGCGGATAAGCTGACAGACGCCGGAAGGATCACCGTGGATGGAAAGGTGATTTCTACCGGCGAAAAAATTTCATGCGGCGCAGAGGTATTCCTTGATGGAAAACCTGTTCAGGCAGAGACAGAAAAGATCCTTCTCTTATTTTATAAACCAAGAGGTATTGTCTGCAGTACAAAAAAACAGAGACAGGAGACTACGGTCACGGAATACCTGGATTATCCTGTAAGAATCTATCCGATAGGCCGGCTGGACCGGGAATCGGAGGGACTACTTTTGCTGACTAACCAGGGAGATCTGGTAAACCGTATTATGCGGGCAGGCAATTATCATGAAAAAGAATATCTGGTAACAGTGGATCGTCCGATAACCGAAGATATTTTGAGAAAAATGTCATGTGGAGTACCGATCCTGGATACGGTGACGAGACCCTGCAGAATAGAAAGGACAGGGAAAAGAAGTTTCCGTATCATTCTTACCCAGGGTCTGAACCGTCAGATCCGGAGAATGTGTGAATATTTCGGCTATCAGGTGAAAGAATTAAAAAGGATCAGGATCATGAATCTGACTCTGGACGGCCTGAAACCGGGAGAATACCGGGAGATACGGCCAGAGGAATTCAGAGAGCTGAAGAACAGGATCCGGTATTCATCAAACGAAACAGTAACAGGAGGACATTATGGATACAGTCCAGCAGCAGATGAAAGACCTTGTAAAAAAGCTGAACAAGGCGGCAAAAGCATATTATCAGGAAGACCGGGAGATTATGAGCAACCGGGAGTACGACGAATTGTACGACCAACTGGAAAAAATGGAAAAGGACACAGGAATCGTTCTCGCTGACAGCCCGACAGTAAACGTAGGATATGAAGCGGTAGATTCCCTCCCCAAGGAGACACATGAAACTCCTATGCTTTCTCTGGATAAGACAAAGGACAGAGAAGTTCTCAGAGAGTTTATCGGTTCCCATAAAACGCTTTTATCGTGGAAGATGGACGGACTGACCATTGTGCTGACCTATGATCATGGAGAACTGGAGAAGGCGGTAACCCGCGGGAACGGCGCTGTTGGCGAAGTGGTGACCAACAATGCGCGGGTGTTCCGCAATGTTCCCCTGAAAATTCCTTTTCAGGGACGTCTTATCCTCCGGGGGGAGGCAATTATCCGTTACTCGGATTTCCAGCGGATCAATCAGTCCATTGAGGATGTTGACGCCCGATATAAAAATCCCAGAAATTTATGCAGCGGATCTGTGCGTCAGCTGAATAATCAGGTTACGGCAGAAAGAAACGTATATTTTTACGCGTTTTCTCTTGTATCTGCGCAGGATGTGGATATGCACAACTCCAGAGAATTTCAGATGGAATGGATGAAAAATCAGGGCTTTGACGTAGTAGAATATAAGATCGTAACCGCCGGAAATCTTGACGAGGCAATGGACGCCTTTGCGGCGGCGATAGAAACAAATGATTTCCCATCAGACGGGCTGGTGGCATTGTATGACGATATTGCCTATGGAGATTCCCTGGGCTCTACAGCCAAGTTTCCAAGAAACTCCTTTGCCTTTAAATGGGCGGATGAAATCCGTGAAACTACCCTCAGGAAAATCGAATGGAGCCCGTCCAGGACCGGACTGATCAATCCGATCGCTGTGTTTGACCCGGTGGAGCTGGAAGGAACCACAGTGAGCCGGGCCAGTGTGCACAATGTAAGCATTTTGAAAGAACTGGAACTGGGGATCGGAGATACTATTCAGGTGTATAAAGCGAATATGATCATTCCGCAGATCGCGGAAAATCTTACAAGGAGCAGAAATCTGAAAATCCCGGAAACCTGTCCTGTCTGCGGTCAGGAGGCCCGAGTGATCCGGGAAAACGATGTGGAATCCCTTTACTGCATGAATCCGGACTGTGTTGCAAAAAAGATCAAAGCATTTACTCTTTTTGTCAGCAGAGACGCCATGAACATCGACGGACTTTCTGAGGCAACTCTTGAGAAGTTTATCGCTCGTGGATTTATTCATGATTTTGGCGATATTTTTGAGATTGGAAAATACCGGGATGAAATTGTAGACATGGAGGGGTTTGGTGAAAAGTCCTTTGAAAATCTGATGAACAGTCTGGAAAAAGCAAAGGAAACGACGCTGGCTAAAGTGATTTACAGTCTGGGGATCGCCAATATCGGACTTGCCAATGCAAAAGTCATCTGCCGCCATTTTGACGAGGATCTGGAAAAGATCCGCTGTGCGAACCAGGAAGAGATCAGCGGCATTGACGGTATCGGCCCTGTGATAGCAAAGAGTCTGTCGGATTATTTTAAAAACGAAGAAAACAACCGCAAGCTGGATCATCTGATGGGACATCTCCATCTACACAGAGAAGAGGCTTCAGGAAAGCAGATTTTTGCAGGCGTGAATTTTGTAATTACCGGAAGCCTGGAACATTTTGCCAACAGAGGAGAGGCAAAAAAGCTGATTGAGTCTTTTGGAGGAAAGGTGACGGGAACTGTAACAGGCAAAACAAATTACTTGATCAATAACGATAAAGCGTCAAACTCCTCAAAAAATAAAAAAGCAAGGGAGCTTGGAATCCCTGTTATTTCAGAACAGGATTTTCTGGAACTTGTCCGGAAGGAATCCTGACAAAAAACATAAAAAGGAGGAACGGTCCAATGCCGATCAAAATACAAAGTGATCTTCCTGTAAAGGAGATCTTGGAAAGAGAAAATATTTTTGTTATGGATGAAAAGAGAGCGATCCATCAGGATATCCGTCCGATCCAGATATTGATTTTGAATCTGATGCCTTTAAAAGAAGACACAGAGCTTCAGCTTCTCCGGTCTTTGTCCAACACGCCGCTTCAGGTAGACGTTACCTTTATGACAGTGGAAAGCCACGAATCCAAGAATACTTCTGTCAGCCATCTGAATAAATTCTATCAGACCTTTTCGGAACTGAAAGATATGAAATTCGACGGGATGATCATTACCGGCGCACCGGTGGAGCAGATGGAGTTTGAAGAAGTGGATTACTGGAAAGAGCTGGAGACCATTATGGACTGGACGGACTCTCATGTAACATCCACTATTTTCCTCTGCTGGGCTGCGCAGGCGGCTCTCTACCATTTCTATCATCTTAAAAAGAAACCTCTGGAGAAGAAAATGTTCGGTCTTTTCTGGCATAAAGTCATGAACAGAAAAATCCCGCTGGTACGCGGCTTTGACGATGTGTTTCTTGCGCCTCATTCCAGGCACACAGAGGTTCCCATTGAGGATATCCGTGCCTGCAGGGAGATTACGATTCTTGCGGAATCAGAGGAGGCAGGTCTTTTTCTGGCGATGGCAGGCGAAGGACGGAGGATCTTTGTAATGGGACACCCGGAATATGACAGAGTTACATTGGATGGAGAATATAAGCGGGATATGAACAAGGGGCTTTCCATTGATATTCCGGAAAACTATTACCAGAATGACGATCCTTCCAATAAACCTCTTCTTACATGGCGCGCCCACGCCAACAATCTTTATACAAACTGGCTGAATTATTACGTCTACCAGGTAACGCCCTACGACATGTACGGGACGCCGTTCTAAACCTGTATTTACGCGGGTCTGAGGACTGCTGCGGTAGCAGTATAAAAATTTTTTTGATCTATAGGCCGCGGGAAATTATCCTGCGGCTTTTGTGCGTCCAGGAAAAATTATCCTGTTCCTTAGGTCTTTCATAAAAATAGAATTGACATAAGTCTAAAGCTGCACTAAAATACTTAGGAACCGAAATAATGAAAGGGGTAAATTTCTCATGGATACAGGTACCAGAATCAACCGGATATCAAACCGTCTCCGAAGGAGATCCAAGAAAGCCCAGGAGCGGCTTGGAATTACGGCTTCTCAAGGAAATATACTGGACTATATTCTGGTGGAAAGTGAGAACCATCCTGTTTATCAAAAAGATATCGAACAGGAATTTGGGCTGCGGCCTTCCACAGCTACAGAAGTCCTTAATTATCTGGAAGAAAAAGCATTGATCCGCAGAGTAAAAGATGAAAACGACGGAAGATATAAAAAACTGGTCTTTACCAAGGACGCGGAAAAAATCAGGAAAATTCTCAGGAAAGAAATTGAACGGTCTGAAGAGATACTGCTGAAGGGGATTTCTTCAGAGGAGCAGGAAATATTTAAAAAAATCACATCGAAAATGCTGGATAATCTGGAACAGGAGGAATGATGGGATGGACGAAAAAGAACTGATGGGAAAGATGAAGATATCAAAGGCAGTGATGAAAATGGCTGTCCCCAGTGTGATCAGCAGTCTGGTTACAGTGGTCTATAACATGGCTGACACTTTTTTTGTGGGGCAGACAGGAGATTCGCTTCAGGTTGCTGCGGTCAGTCTGACCAATCCTATTTTTATCCTTCTGATGGCCTTTGCCAATATGTTGGGAATGGGAGGAAGCGCAGTGCTTTCTATGGCCCTGGGAGCGCAGAATAAGAAGCGGACTGCCAATGCATCAGCATTTGTTACTTATGCATCCCTAATGATCGGTGTTGTTTTTACAGCAGTCCTGCTTCTGTTTATGGATCCGATTCTTAGGATTTTCGGCGCGGACGCCCAGACTTATGAGTTCGCCGCAGGCTACACATTTCATATATCTTACGGTGCGCCTTTTATTATCTGGTCTGCCGCGGCCAGCTTTATTGTCCGGGCGGAAGGGGCAAGCAAGGAGGCCATGATAGGCAGTATGATCGGAACCATTGCCAATATTGTGCTTGATCCGATCTTTATTTCTGTATTGGATCAGGGAACGGCAGGTGCTGCGATAGCAACGACTATCGGAAATATTCTGGCAAGTATATACTACCTCTGGTATTTCCTGAAAAAGAGCAGAGTCCTTTCAATTTCTCCAAAAGATATGAAAATCCGAGAGGGTATTTTTATCAAAACCTGCTCGTCAGGACTTCCAACTGCGATTTTTTCTGCGCTTATGAGTGTTTCTACGATTGTGCTGAATCAGTTTCTGGTGGAATATGGGAACGATCCGGTGGCTGCCATAGGCATTGTATTTAAGGCGAACATGTTTATTACATTCCTTCAAATGGGAATTGCGAATGGAATACAGCCTTTGCTGGGATATAATTATGGCTCCGGGAATATGGAACGATTCCGGGGTATAGAATCTTACACAAAGAAATGCTGCGTTATTGCCGGAATTGCTGCGACCATTCTGTTTTTCGTATTCCGCGAACCGATCATCCGTCTTTTTATCAGTGACAAAGATGTGATCGGATATGGAGTAAAGATGCTTGTCGCGTATATGCTTTCAGGTCCGGTAATCGGGATTCTGTTTGTAAATATGAATTGTATGCAGTCTGTGGGACACGCCTTTCCTGCCACGGTTTTGTCGGTCCTGCGTCAGGGCATTCTGCTGATTCCTTTGCTGTATCTTTTGAAAGCTCTCTTCGGACTGAACGGAGTCATTCTCGGACAGTCCATCACAGACTATGCGGCTGTAATACTTTCTTTATTCCTGTGGCGGGGGATACGAAAGAATCTGGAGAAAGAGCTTGCGCCAAAGGTCTAAAAAGGCTGTTCGCATTCCATTTTTACCGGCTTATCTGATGGCAGGAGTCATTGGTTTTTCATAGGATAAAAGAAAAAGCATGACTCGGAGGAGACAGCAGATGATTTCTGTCAGTCTTTGTATGATCGTAAAGAATGAGGAAAAGGTTCTGGACAGATGTCTGAAAAATGTCAGAGACTTTGCAGATGAGATTGTTATTGTTGATACTGGCTCTGAAGATAAAACAAAGAAAATCGCAGGAGAATATACTGATAAAATTTATGATTTTCCATGGACAGACGACTTTGCGGCAGCAAGAAATTACGCGCTGGATCATGGAAGCAGTGATTACCTGATGTGGCTGGATGCGGACGACATTGTTCCGAAAGAAAGCGTTCGCAGGCTCTGCGCTTTAAAAGAAGAGCTGCCGGCAGATACGGATGTGGTGATGATGCCTTATGCTGTGGAGTTTGACGAAGAGGGAAAAGCTGTTTTTTCTTATTACCGGGAAAGAATTGTGAGGAACAAAAGAAATTTACGGTTTAAAGGAAAGGTGCATGAGGCAATTCCCATCTGCGGAAAAATTTTTTATGCAGATATTTCTGTGGAACATAGAAAAATATTCTGCGGAGATTCCGCCCGGAATCTCCGCATTTATCAAAAAATGGAAAAAAACGGAGAAACAATGGACAGCAGATCCCTCTATTATTATGGAAGGGAGCTTCTTTTTCGTGGTCAGTATGAGAAGGGAAAGGAAATATTCAGAAGGTTCCTTGAAAGAAAGGACGGATGGCTGGAAAACCGGATTGACGCAACCAGACAGATGGCATACTGCTGTTACGGACTGAAACAGGAGGAAAATGCGCTGAAAGCTCTGTTGTGCGGTCTGGCATATGACGTGCCCCGGGGCGAAACCTGCTGTGATCTTGGGAGACATTTTTTTGACAGAGAAAGATATGAAGAGGCGATTTACTGGTATAAACAGGCATTTCATGCAAAAAAAGCCTGCTATTCCGGAGCCTTTATCCAGGAAGACTGCTACGGATTCCTTCCGGCGATTTCTCTTTGTGTGATCTATGACAGATTGGGACAGAAGGAAGAGGCGAAAAGATATAATGATCTGGCAGGAACTTTTCATCCTTTCTCGCCCTATTACCTGCAGAATAAAGTATATTTTGAAAGGGGACACGGCGCAGGGGCAAAACAGACGGCATAACATATATTAATAAAGAAATTATATGAAGTGAGGTTAAAATATATGTTATGGTTTCACAGAAAAAATGAGCAGAAGGAGTATGAAGCTCAGGAGTTTCAGGAGGAATCCGGAACCGAAGTGAGTTCTGCGCAGTTTTTTGACAGAGGACCTCAATGTGCTCATTCAGATTGCTGCAGACCTCCTCATCCGGATTGCTGCCGGCCAGGGTGCCGATGTCCGCACTGTTGTCCGGCTACAGGTCCCACAGGACCTACGGGAGCGACCGGCCCTACAGGAATTACAGGAGCAACGGGACCTGTGGGAGCGACAGGCCCCACGGGAGTAACAGGTCCCACAGGACCTACTGGCGTTACAGGACCCACGGGAATTACAGGAGTAACAGGCCCTGCGGGAGCGACAGGACCTACAGGAATTACAGGAGTAACAGGCCCTACGGGAGCAACAGGGCCTACCGGAGTGACTGGCCCCACGGGAGCAACAGGACCCGCAGGAGTAACAGGGGCTACAGGCGCAACCGGTGCAGACGGCGGAGATTCAACACCGGAACTGATTTCCGCATATTCTACGCCGCCTCAAAGCGGTACGGCAGGAGACGCGCTGATTTTTGACAGGAACGGAGCAGTAAGCGGAAGTTCCATTACCCATGCGCAGAACAGCGGAAGTATCGTGATACAGAACCCGGGTCTTTACGAAGTATCCTTCCATGGAACGGTTTCTCCGGTTACAGGAGCTTCTTTCCCGCTGACAGTGTCTGCTTACCTGGAACAGCAGGGAACAGAAGTAGCGGGAACGGCTGTACAGCAAACGTTTCATACGAATGGAGATTCCAGTAATCTGGCTTTCTCCCAGATTGTTGATGTCAGCTCTGTCCCTGCTACCCTGGAAGTGATCGGTCAGGGGGCAAACTATCTGTATGGCCCCGTTTCTGTTACTGTCAACCGTCTTGGGGACAGTGCAGGAAACGAAACTACATGAAGGAGCAATCCGGAGAGTGTCGTATATACAGATGATTATTTCAGAAATATGACTTAAAATGGGGCTCCTCCGGACAGTGCAGATGAAAGTCGCAGATTTTCCGGAGGAGAACCCTTTATCGACCGTATTGTCCCCTTGTACATTAACGCTATATAGTAGTACTATAATATGGAGCGGCGGAATAACGCCGGCTGAAAAACATATGGAGGAGAGTAAAATGAAGTTTGCAGTTATTTATTACAGTAAAACAGGGCATACCAGAGAGATGGGAGAAGAGATCGCGGAAGGTATCCGGAAACAGGGAGGAGAGGTGAAACTGTTTTCCATAGAAGAACCTTTAGATAATGAATATATCAGTGAGTGCAGCGGCGTGATCTTCGGGACACCGGTATATCTGGCCAATACATGCTGGCAGATGAAAAAGTGGTTTGATACGGACAGCGCTTCTGTGAAGCTTGCCGGCAAGCTGGGCGGGGTATATTCCACAGCACATTTTGCCCAGGGAGGCGGAGATGTGGCGCTCATGACTTTGATCGGCCATATGCTGGTAAAAGGAATGATGATCTATTCCGGCGGTTCGGCTCTTGGAAAACCATATATCCACCTGGGTCCGGTGGCTCTTGACGCCGTAGAAGGCCATTATGAAAACAGCAGGGAACTTTTCCGGATTTTCGGGGAAAGATTTGCCGCAAAAGCCGGAGAGCTGTTTGAAAACAAAAATGAATAGAGCGGAAACATAAAAATTCGTCATTATGTATAATTTTATACATAATTTCTTCAAAAATTTACAAATTCTTTATTTGAAAAATAAACGCCTATCTGTTATAGTAAGGAAGGGTAACGAAAACGGTGTTTTAAGAAAAGGAAGAAGTGGAATTTTGAGAAAAAAATCACATATATTACTGGGAAGATATCTTGCTGATCAGATGCCTGTATCGGAGAGCCTGCAGTCTCACAGGAAAGCTTTTTGTCTGGGAAACATCCTTCCGGATATCAAGCCGTCGTTTGTGACAAAGCGGCATGAGTTTTTCGGGACTTTCGATGAAGTTCAGGATAAGCTGAGATGTCTTGTAACAGAAAATACAGATCTGCTCCGCGAAAGAGTATTCTGGCGCAGGCTGGGAGAAATTCTCCATTATATTGCCGATTATTTTACCTTTCCTCATAACAGAACTTTTACAGGTTCGCTGGTAGAACACAACAGCTACGAAAAAGAATTGAAAAATCAGCTTAAATCCTGTATTAAGAGCGGAAAGGCCGACTGTTTCGCCGTAAACGCTATTCGCTTTACCGATTTCGATCAGGTGATAGAGTATATAGAAGACCGTCATTCAGCCTATCTGAAAAAGACCAGAAATATTACCGACGATATTCGTTATATTCTGGAAGTCTGCTTCCAGGTGTTCCAGGGAGTACTCCAGTTCTGCAAAGGTTTTATTTCTGCTTCAAGACCGGTTTTTGCTCTGTAAAAATATGAAAAAAATATGAAATTTTTA
>DWVA01000336.1 GCA_019120475.1 Candidatus Blautia intestinipullorum
TGAGCGGCAAAATCATTGATATCCTGTTTGTTGTGAAGCTCGGCCCGCAGCCCGGTATTAAGTCCGTACTGGATAAAATTGCCTGTACAGACTGTCAGAAGAACCACCAGAGATACAACGGTGAAAGCACCGCGGAAAATCTGGCTGCCGGAAAAGCGCCGGAGATCTTTCAGCCGGAAAGAGCGGAAAGTTTCCAATCCTCTTTCTGCAAAGAGACAGAGAAGGAGGATTGCCGGAAGATGACAGATTTCCAGATTGTGATATGCGGCCCGGTTGATAAAGTAGGTGATCTGTCCAAGGGTCAGGACCGCTGCGAAAAAGGAAAAACAGGGAAGCAGGGCCCTGCCGCCGTCGGTATCCGCTCTCAGCCAGCGCATGTGAGAAATTCCCCATGCGGCCGCCAGGAACAAAAGTACCAGTATCGCCATATAAGCGGCCGGAAATTCCGGAAGATCCACACGCAGCAGCCCATCCATATAGGAGGACTGAAGAAGCGGAAAAAGAAACTCCCTGACGCCGATCAGAGCGCCTCCGCTTGCAAGGTTATATAATTCTACAATTCCATATGCGCCCAGGAAAGAAAGGATGATCCCCAGTACATGAAAAACAATGCCGGAAACCACTGCCGATGCTTTTTTTGTCTTGCTGCAGAACAGTCTGAGGATCCAGAAGCCCGCCCAGGCCGCTGCGCAGAACAGTCCGCTTTCCGTGTTCCACAGGATCCCCAGGAGGGATAAAAGATATCCCAGGACACAGGTGAGCCTGTTCAGCTTCCGGTACCGCACCCAGAAGGCTGCGTAGCAGAACATCAGGCTCATAAAAAGAATCCGGTGGGGCCAGAGCTGCCAGTATATGCCGCTGCGCATGGCAAGGATCGGAAATGTCATTGCAATGGCGCCGAGAATGCGGAGCAGGTTATTTTTTACAATAAAATGCAGAGCCAGAAACATAGCGAGAAAACACAAAGCTCCGATCAGGGAATTGAGAAGGATAAAATCGATCAGATCTCCGCCGAGAAGCTTCATGGGCAGTTTATACAGGATCGCGTAATGGCCGTAAATACTTGTGGCGTTTTCTGTATACGGGCTTCCGTGAAGGACATTGTAAATGGAATTAAAGTAGGCGTCCATATGAAGACGGTCCGCCTCGTCCCGGAGAAATACTGCCGGTGTGTAGAAATTATAACCCACCAGAACCGTCAGAATCCCATATAAGGGGAACATGGCCTGATCCTTTATGGAAATGGATGTTTTCCTTACGCAGAGAAGGAAAAAAACAGAACCTGCAAAAAGACACAGCAGGATCAGCCAAAGCGGCATTGTGTGCCAGATGTACCTGGCGGATACAGAACCGTATACATTGAGCTCCAGAATATACATAATAATAAGGAAGATCAGATTTCCCGCCAGGAGAAAAAGGGAGGCTGTCAGAGCAGCGCCGGGTCTGTCGAATATGTTGTTTTTTATCGTGCGGTCCAGGAGCAGGGAAATCAGAAGATAGGAAACACAGAATAAAATCACAGTCCCCGCATAAGTAAGAAGATTCAGATTTCCTATGGAGCTTATCAGACTGGAGACCGGCGGAATCTTCAGGCAGCAGGCCGCAAAGCCAAAGGAAATCAGAAGAGATACAAGAAAAGCCGTAATCTTGTTGGTTGATGTTTTCATGATAGTCATTCCTTTGATAAATTTAATAAATAGTGTGGGCGGAAAGAAATAATCCTTTCCTGACGATACTATCATCTATGAAACAAAAGATTTTGTCAAGAATTTATTATATACAGAAGAAGTTTTTGCCCCGGGGAAGAAAAGAAAACTGTTGAAATCCGGATTTGCTTATGTTACAATATGCAATAGTTGATTAGGAGGTGTAACCGGAGTGCAGGTTTTAAGAATTATTTTAACGATAATTTTTGCCATAGATTGTATCGCCCTTACCACTGTAGTTCTGATGCAGGAAGGAAAGCAGCAGGGACTTGGAAGTATCGCCGGTGTTGCGGATACTTACTGGGGAAGAAATAAGGGACGTTCTATGGAAGGCGGCCTCGTAAAGGCGACTACCATTATGGCGGTGTTGTTCTTTGTTCTGGCCCTTGTATTAAATATTATCTATTAAGAATGATATGGAGCAAAAAGGAGACACTCTTGTATATTCGCAAGAGTGCTTTTTTTTCCCGATTCTTATAAATTTGTTTCTAGTAAAGGAGTTTCAGTGAGCAGAAAAAAAATCTGGGAGAAGAAGAAAAAGTTCTCAAAAGAAAAACAGGTGTTAAAAAAACGGAATATAAAGAGCTTAAAGAAACAGGGACTTCTGAAGGAGGGGATTTTCGTTGGAAATCCCAGGGGCTTCGGGTTTGTAGAAACCGGAGATGAAGAGGAAGATATCTTTATTCCCGGAAAAGGAACCGGTACGGCGCTTCACGGAGATCATGTGCAGGTTCTCCTGGAAAAGGAGGAGAAGGCAGGAAAGCGCCGGGAAGGAACTGTGGTAAAAATTCTGGAACGGGGAACCGGAGAAATTGTCGGAACCTTCCAGAGAGAGGGAGACTACGGGTTTGTTGTCAGCGACAATCAGAAATTTTTCAGAGACGTTTATATTTCTCCGAAAAATTCCCAGGGAATCCGGGACGGGGAAAAGGTTGTGGCGGAGATCCTGGACTACGGATCAGAAAAGCGCAAACCGGAGGGAAGGATCAGGGAAAAGCTTGGAAACCTCCATACTCCCGGAGCAGATATCCTGGCAGTGGTCAAAAGCTACCAGATTCCTGTGGAATTTCCGGAAAAAGTGCTCAACCAGGCTATGCGGGTTCCTGACCATGTGCTTGAGGCGGACTGGAACGGACGCATGGATCTGACCGCTCTACTGACAGTTACCATTGACGGAGAGGACGCGCGGGATCTGGACGACGCTGTTTCGCTGACAAAAGAAAACGGCATTTTTCATCTTGGCGTTCACATTGCGGACGTAAGCAATTATGTACAGGGTGGAAGCGCTCTGGATCGGGAAGCTCTGAAAAGAGGCACCAGCGTATATCTTGCGGACAGAGTGATCCCGATGCTTCCGGAGAGACTTTCCAACGGCATCTGCTCTTTAAATCAGGGAGAAGAGCGTCTGACTTTAAGCTGCCTGATGGATATTGATGAAAAAGGAAATGTGGTAGACCATAAGATCACGGAATCTGTTATCTGTGTGGACCGGAGAATGAGCTACAATGAAGTCCTCAGTATCCTTGAGGATAAAGAGTTTGCGGCAAAAAAAGAATATGAAGAGTTTCTGCCCATGATCTTCCTCATGAGGGAACTGTCGAAAATCCTGAGAAGCCGCAGACATAACCGCGGATCCATTGATTTTGATTTTCCGGAGAGCAAGATCGTCCTCAACGGTGCGGGACGGGCCATTGACGTAAAGCCTTACGAATCCAATGCGGCTACGGAAATTATTGAGGATTTTATGCTTCTGGCAAATGAAACAGTAGCCGGAGAATACTGCCGGGGAGAATTTCCGTTTGTTTACAGAACGCATGAAAATCCTGATCCTGAAAAAGTGGAGAGCCTGTTCAGCCTTCTGAGACATCAGGGGATCCGCATCCGGAAATCAGGAGAAAAAGTTACGTCCAAAGAGATCCAGGAGGCTCTGGAAAAAATCCAGGGACTTCCAAATGAAGCGATGCTCAGCCGCCTGACGCTCAGAACCATGAAACAGGCGAAATATACTACGGAATGCAGCGGACACTTCGGGCTTGCCGCAAGGTATTACTGCCATTTTACCTCACCGATCCGCAGGTATCCGGATCTTCAGATACACCGGATCATCCGGGATAATCTGAGAGGAAGGCTTAAGAGAGAGGGAAAAACGGAACATTACAGAGAAATCCTGGAAGAAGTCGCAAGGCAGTCCAGCGTCTGCGAGAGAAGAGCCCAGGAAGCGGAACGGGAATCAGACAAAATGAAAAAGGCGGAATATATGTCCTATCATCTGGGAGAGGAATTTGAAGGAATCATCTCAGGAGTCACCGGATACGGTCTGTATGTGGAGTTGGACAACACCGTAGAGGGACTTGTGCATATATCCAGTCTGAGGGACGATTACTATTCCTATGATCCTGAGAAATTCGAGCTGCAGGGAGAACTGACAAAGAAGGTATATCACCTGGGCCAGAGAGTAAGGGTTCGGACCGCGGATGCGGACGCTCAGAAAAGGACGGTGGAATTTGTTCTGCTGGAGGATGGAAAGGAGGAGGATTATGCCGAAGAAAACAGGAATCCGGCTGATCGCCAACAATAAAAAAGCTTTTCACGATTATTTTATAGAAGATACTTATGAAGCCGGCATTGCCCTGGCGGGAACGGAAGTGAAATCACTGCGTATGGGAAAATGCAGCGTCAAAGAATCCTTTGTGAGAGTGGAAGGGGGAGAGGTGTATATTTACGGTATGCATATAAGCCCCTACGAGAAAGGGAATATTTTCAACAAGGATCCTCTCCGCGTCCGCAAGCTTTTGCTT
>DWVA01000337.1 GCA_019120475.1 Candidatus Blautia intestinipullorum
CGGCATCACCCAGCACATCGGCGCATATGTGGTGGAGATCAACGGACAGAAGATCACTTTCCTGGATACTCCCGGCCACGAAGCGTTTACCGCTATGCGTATGCGCGGCGCCAACGCTACGGATATCGCGGTTCTTGTGGTGGCTGCCGACGACGGCGTAATGCCTCAGACAATAGAGGCGATCAGCCACGCGAAAGCGGCAGGCGTTGAGATCATTGTGGCTATCAATAAGATCGATAAGCCCAGCGCAAATATCGAACGTGTAAAACAGGAACTTTCCGAATACGGACTGATCCCGGAAGACTGGGGCGGAAGCACCATCTGCGTTCCGGTATCCGCTCATACAGGAGAGGGAATCGATACTCTTCTGGAGATGATCCTTCTTTCCGCTGAAGTATGCGAGCTGAAGGCAAATCCAAACAGAGCCGCAAGAGGTCTGGTGATTGAGGCTAAGCTGGATAAAGGAAAAGGACCTGTGGCGACAATCCTTGTACAGAAGGGAACCCTTCATGTAGGAGACTTTATCGCCGCGGGAGCATGCAGCGGCAAGGTCAGGGCGATGATGGACGACAAGGGACGCAGAGTAAAAGAAGCGGGCCCCTCTACTCCGGTAGAGATCCTCGGTCTTGGAGACGTCCCGAACGCAGGAGAGATCCTTATGTCCTTCGCAAGCGACAAAGAAGCCAAAAACTTCTCCGCAGCCTTTGTATCAGAAAACAAAAACCGTCTCCTGGAAGAGACAAAAGGCAAGCTGTCTCTTGACAATCTCTTTGACCAGATCCAGGCCAGCGATCTGAAGGAGCTGCCGATCATCGTCAAGGCTGACGTACAGGGATCTGTAGAGGCGGTAAAACAGAGCCTTACAAAACTTTCCAATGAAGAAGTTGTGGTCCGTGTGATCCATGGAGGCGTAGGAGCTGTCAATGAGTCCGACGTTTCTCTGGCGGCTACGTCCAACGCGATCATCATCGGATTCAACGTCCGCCCGGACTCTATGGCAAAACAGCTTGCGGAGCAGGAAGGCGTGGATCTCCGTCTTTACAAAGTCATTTACCAGGCAATCGAAGACGTGGAGTCCGCAATGAAGGGTATGCTGGATCCTGTTTACGAGGAAAAAGTGATCGGCCACGGCGAAGTGCGCCAGCTTTTCAAGGCATCCGGCGTAGGAACCATTGCCGGAAGCTATGTGACGGACGGCGTGTTCCAGAGAAACTGCAAGGTGCGTATCACCCGGGAAGGCGAACAGATCTACGAGGGCGCGCTGGCATCGCTTAAGCGTTTTAAAGACGATGTGAAAGAAGTCAAGGCAGGATATGAGTGCGGTCTTGTATTTGAAGGCTTTAACGACCTGAAAGAAGAAGACCAGGTAGAAGCATATATCATGGTGGAAGTACCAAGATAGGAGTGGATCATAAATGAGAAAAAACAGCATTAAGAATACCAGGATCAACGGAGAAGTCCAGAAGGAACTCAGCGCGATCATCCGCGGCGAGATCAAAGATCCCCGTATTCATCCCATGACATCCGTCATGGCTGTGGAAGTGGCTCCTGATTTAAAAACATGCAAGGCTTATATCAGTGTTCTGGGAAGCGGCGAGGCGAAAAAATCTACGATCCAGGGACTTTCCAGCGCAGAAGGCTATATCAGGCGGATGCTGGCGAAAAACCTGAATCTCAGAAATACTCCGGAGATCAGATTTATTCTGGATGAATCCATAGAATATGGTGTAAATATGTCAAAGCTTATTGACGAGGTAGCCAAGAAAGACGCTTCCCACGGGAAGACGGAAGAAGAGGAGTGACATGAAGAATATTTCAGAGATACTTACGGGAGTGAAGACCATGGGGATCGGCGGTCATATCCGTCCGGACGGCGACTGCGTAGGTTCCTGTATGGCACTGTATCTGTATGTAAAGACCTATTATCCGGAAATTGACGTAAGGGTCTATCTGGATCATCCGAGACCTGTGTTTTCACATATTGACAGGATCGGAGAGATCCGTACGGAGCCGGACGACGACGTGAGTTTTGATCTTTTCGTAACCTGCGATGTCAGCGCGCTGAACCGTCTGGCTCTTGTAAGAGAAGCTTTTGACAAAGCGGAAAAAACCGTCTGCATCGATCACCACGCCACCAATGGAGGATTTGCGGATATCAACCATGTGGAAGGCGAGATCAGCTCCTGCTGCGAGGTGATGTACGGGCTTTTTGACAGCGAAAAGATCGACAGATCCATCGCCGCCGCAATCTATACGGGCATGATCCACGACACCGGCGTGTTCCAGTATTCCTCCACAACTCCGGAGACAATGCGGATCGCGGGAGAGCTGATGAAAACAGGCTTTGAATTCAGCAAGATCATCGACCATTCCTTTTATGAAAAGACCTACATTCAGAATCAGGTGATGGGACGGGTGCTGGCGGAAAGCATCATGCTGCAGCACGGAAAGTTCATAGTAGGGTATCTTCGCAGAAAAGATATGGATTTCTACGGCGTGGACGGCAAAGATCTGGACGGGATCGTCAGCCAGCTCCGCCTGACAAAGGGCGTGGAGGTAGCCATGTTCCTTTATGAGATCGAGACGCAGACCTTTAAGGTATCTTTGCGGTCAAACGGAAAAGTGGACGTCAGCAAGATTGCCGTGTACTTCGGCGGCGGCGGCCATGTAAGAGCGGCGGGCTGCGATATGCAGGGATCCGTCTACGATGTGATCAACAACATTTCCACAGAAATAGACCGTCAGCTTTCCGCGGAGCAGGAAGCATGATGGACGGAGTGCTGGTTGTCCGGAAGGAAAAAGGGTATACCTCCCACGATGTTGTGGCGAAACTGAGAGGAATCCTTCATATGAAAAAAATTGGCCATACCGGAACACTGGATCCGGATGCCGAGGGGGTTCTTCCTGTGGTTCTGGGAAAAGCCACAAAACTGGCGGAGCTTTTGACGGACAAAGAAAAAACATATCAGACAGTGCTCCGGCTGGGAATCGAAACAGACACCGAGGATATGACAGGAACTGTGCTGAAGGAGCTGCCAGTAACCGTTTCGGAGGAAGAAGTCCGCGCCGCGGCGTCCAGGTTTCTGGGCCGGCAGCAACAGATTCCTCCAATGTACTCGGCGGTAAAGGTAAACGGGAAGAAGCTTTACCAGCTCGCGCGGGAGGGCGTTACAGTGGAACGGAAGCCGAGAACCGTTTATTTCCGGGAGATACGGATCCTGGACATGGCTCTTCCGGAGGTGGAGCTGTCTGTATCCTGCAGCAAGGGAACCTACATCCGTACACTCTGCCATGACATAGGCAGGTATCTTGGATGCGGCGGATGCATGAAGGAGCTTCTGCGCACCAGGTCTGGGCAGTTTACGCTGGAAGAAAGCCTTACCCTGGAAGAGATCCGGGAGTATGCAGAAAAGGGATGCCTTGAGGAACATATCCGCAGTATCGAGGAAGTCCTGGGGGATTATCCCGCTGTTTTCTGCCGCGAAGAGGCTGACAGGCTTCTCCTGAACGGCAACGCGCTGAAAGAGGAGGACGTATCCGGATCGGAAAAAGAAGGATGGATGCGTATGCATACCAGCGCGGGAAGATTTATAGGAGTTTACCAGTGGGATCCGGAAAGCCGCAGCTGCCGCCCTGTAAAAATGTTCCTGTAGGCGGAATGTTCAGCGTCCTGCTGCGGGAAGCCGGAAAACTGCGGATCAAAGGAGAGCATAAGAAGTATTATGGAATATATGATCATTGACGGCCAGTTTCCCAGACTGAACAACTGTGCGGTGACAATGGGAAAGTTTGACGGAATACACCGGGGACACAGAAAACTGATCGAAAAGATACTGGAGCATAAAAGAGAGACAGGAGCGGCGGCGGTTGTGCTGGCTTTTGTCTCGGACAAAAAAATGATCCTTACAAAAGCGGAAAGACGGGATCTTCTGGAACATCTGGGAGTAGACGTTCTCCTGGAATGTCCCCTTGACGGCAGGCTCAGGCACATGAAGGCGGAAAATTTTATCCGCCAGATCCTGGTAGGAGCCCTTCACACTTCCTTTGTGGCTGTAGGAGAAGACTTCCGTTTTGGCTTTGAAAGAAAAGGAACACCGGAGATGCTGAGAAGATTCGGAGAGAAATACGGATTTTCCACAGAGATCCTTCCAAAAGAAATGGACGGACAGAGAAAAGTCAGCAGCACCTTTATCCGGGAGGAACTGAACCGGGGCAGCATGGAAAAGGTATCCTCTCTTCTGGGCTGCGATTTTTATGTGTCCGGCATCGTGGAGCACGGAAGAGGAATGGGGCACAGGACATTTTTTCCAACCACAAACCTGATCCCCATGCCGGAAAAGCTCCTTCCCCCAAACGGCGTGTACGTAACGGTGTCCAGCTTCGGACCGGAGGTATACCCCGGGATCACCAATGTAGGATACAAACCTACGGTGGGGGAAAACTTCATTGGAGTGGAAACATATCTTTTTGACTGTGAAAAGAACCTTTACGGCAAATGCTGCACCGTCCAGTTCAAAAAGTTTCTCAGGCCGGAGCATAAGTTTTCTTCCTTTGAAGCCCTGAAGAAACAGATTTCCAGGGATATCGAAAAGGGAAGAGAATTTTTTCAGAAGAGTTAAATAATTATTTACAGGCAATATCTTTTATGCTATACTATCTGAGGTGTGAATCAGCCCACATTCAGAGATTGGAAGCTCCAACCGTTTCTTAATGTGCGGCGGTTATCAATAATAAGAGAAATAAGGAGGAAATCACAATGATTTCAAAAGAAAAGAAACAGGCGATCATGAAGGAATATGCAAGAACAGAAGGTGACACAGGTTCACCGGAGGTACAGGTTGCAGTCCTTACAGCAAGAATCCAGGAACTTACCGAGCATTTACAGACACATCACAAAGATCATCATTC
>DWVA01000338.1 GCA_019120475.1 Candidatus Blautia intestinipullorum
AGGTGTCCGCCGTTTTTTTCCATACCATTCCCTCCGGCAGGTTGGGAAGAGCGATGGTCCTGTTTTCCCAGTGGAAATTGCAGGCCACATAAAGGAAATCATCCGGGGTTCCGTCCGTTTTCTTTGCATAGGCTCCGCAGTACATTACGCCCAGAAGCCGGCAGGTGTTCTCTTCGTTCAGATACCATGCCCTTTCTCCATGGAAGGAAATATCCGGAAATCCTTTCACCAGATAATCCACTCCTTTTGGCTCCTCCTCCAAATGAAGGATGGGATGGGCCTTGCGGAAAGCGATGGCTTCCTGGACAAAACGCAGGATCTTCCCGTTCTTTTTGCACGCCTTCCAGTCCGTCCAGCCTACCGGATTATCCTGGCAGTAGGCGTTGTTGTTGCCGTTCTGTGAGTTGCAGAATTCATCGCCTCCGTAGATCATGGGAGTTCCCTGGCTTATAAGAAGCATCAGAAAAGCGTTCCGTATCTGCTGCTCTCTCATTTTCCGTATGGCAATCTTCCGGCTGGGGCCTTCCACCCCGCAGTTCCAGGAATAATTGTATTCGCTTCCGTCAGTGTTGTTTTCTCCGTTTTCCTCGTTGTGGCGGTAATTATAAGACACCATATCGGAAAGGGTAAACCCGTCCTGGCACGCCATATAGTTGATCGTTCCGCCGGAAGGGTTCACATGGCGGATATGATATTCCGCTCCGGGGATCATTCCCTCGTCGCTTTTCAGATAGCGGCGCATATCCTGGAGGAACCCGGGCTGGTATTCCGCCATCATTTTGTCGTCCTCTGCACAGGCGGGAAGGTTCTGGAACATCTTTTTCGTTCCATAGAGAAGGTGATCCCCCGCGATCAGTTCTCCCGGCACGCCGTCCCCTACAAAATGGAAACCGTCCACATGATAATAACATTTCCAGAAGCAGGCGGCCTTTAACGCAAGAAGCGGATTCACCTCTTTTGGGAAATAAAATTCCATGATGCACTGGATCCCCGCCTGGTGCATCGCCTTCACCATGTCCCGGAATTCCTTTTCCGGTTCCTTTGTGGCGCAGTAAGACCGTTTGGGAGCAAAATAAAAGCCGGAAACATAACCCCAGTAGTTTACCTTTCCCTCCTGTCTCTTCTCGGAGATCATTCCCTTTGTTTTGCCGGAGGAGGGAATTTCACAGAATTCATAGGCAGGCATCAGCTCTATGGCGTTGACTCCCAGTTCCTTCCAGTAAGGGATCATTTCCTGCAGCCCTTTGAAAGTTCCCTTTAATTTCGGTGAAAGCCTGTACTGTTTTGTGTATCCTCTCACATGAACCTTATAAAGGATCATATCTTTATAGGGAATGTCCGGAGATCTGTCCCCCTCCCAGTCGTAGGGCTCATCCGGGAGAAAAGCGCAGCGTATCTGATGCCCGTCTCCGGATTCTAAAGGCGCGCCGAAGCGCTCTCTCCCGCGGATCCCGTATGCATAAGGATCCTGCACGATCTCCCCGTCAATACAGAAATTGTACTCGTACTGGTTTCTGTCCAGTCCGGATACGATCAAAGCGCAGATCTTTCCTGTTCTGGATTCCTCCGGAAAAGGGATTTCCTTCCAGGGAACCCCGGAACCTTTACGGTAAAGGATCAGGGAGGCTTTTGCTCCTTTCGGAACTTCTGCGGCAAAATTCAGCCCTTCCGCGATTTTGTTGGCGCCAAACAAAGCCGGATAGCCGCTGCGGATATCTAATACATTCTGTCTTTTCATAACCAGCTCTCCTTTTTCGGTCGTTTCTTTCTATACTGCCCCGTTCTCTCTTCCCCGTCAGAAATCAAGATCCAATTCCACCGGACAATGGTCGGAACCCATAATCTCCGTGTGGATTCCGGCGTCTTTCAGGTTTTCCTTCAGAGTAGGGGAAACCAGGAAATAATCGATCCTCCACCCTGCGTTTTTCTCTCTCGCCCTGAACCGGTAGGACCACCAGGAGTAAATGCCCTCCTGATCCGGATAAAAGTACCGGAAAGTGTCAATGAATCCGCTTTCCAGGACTTTTGTAAAGCACGCTCTTTCCTCGTCGGTAAATCCGGCGTTTTTACGGTTTGTTTTGGGATTTTTCAGGTCGATCTCCTGATGGGCCACGTTCAGATCACCGCAGCAGATCACCGGTTTCTTTTCCTGAAGCTTCAGCAGATAGGAAAGAAAATCCCTTTCCCATTCCATACGGTAGGAAAGGCGCTTCAGCTCTGTCTGGGAATTCGGCGTATATACGGTGACAAGATAAAACCGCTCAAATTCCAGGGTAATCACCCGTCCCTCCTTGTCGTGCTCCTCTATTCCTATTCCGTAAGATACGGACTCCGGTTCTTCTTTTGTAAAGACAGCCGTACCGGAATATCCTCTTCTATTGGCGTAATTCCAGAACTGGCGGTAGCCCGGAAGCTCCAGCTTTACCTGGCCCTCCTGGCATTTCGTCTCCTGGATGCAGAAGATATCCGCGTCCAGCTTCCGGAAACTTTCTTCAAATCCTTTTGTCAGGCAGGCCCTGATGCCGTTTACATTCCATGAAATAAATTTCACTTTCTGCCTCCTTCAAATTTTTCTATAATTCATTATAGCATCTTCCACCCGCATAGCAAATAACTTTTCGCTTTGCCCCGTCAACTTTTTTGCTGCGATCCGGCGGCTTTTTCGCCAAGATGCAGAAACCGCATTGCATTCCCCGAAAATATCTGATAAAATGAGACTCATGCGGAATCCAGGATTTTTACCGGCTTCCGCAGTACTTTAAATACAAAATCAGAGAGGATCAGACCATGAGCGAAGAATTCAGCAACGCATCATCCTGCAGTCCCAGCGACTGTGCTTCCTGCGGCATGGAGTGCGGCTCCAGAATGGATGAAGGCCATAATACCATTACTCTGACTCTGGAGGACGATACTGAGGTGGAATGTGCCATTCTCACGATTTATCCGGTAAACAAGAAGGATTACATCGCCCTTCTTCCTCTGGATGAAAACGGCCAGAACCAGAGCGGCGAGGTATATCTTTATTCCTTCTCCCGCACAGAATCAGGCGACCCGATGCTTTCCAATATCGATGACGACCAGGAGTACGACGCTGCGGCAGAGGCTTTCCAGGCCATTGTGGAAAACGCAAAAAGGGCGGAAGAAAAAGGACAGGCTCCGGAATAATTCCGGGGTCTTTTTTTCTTCCGCTCTCTTTTGTGCTTTACTGCGCTTTTTGTTCTGTGGTGCTTCCCAGTCCGCCGTTTCGGACGGCGCTGGCGTCATCGTCCACTGTGATTCCGTATTCTACGAAGATTCCCTGCATAAAACCTGTTCCCGCAGAAATTTCCACTGTTTTTCCCTCGCGGCTGTCGTTTGTCAGTTTCACAAAAATATGGCCTTCGTTGTCTGAATAGAAGTAGTCGCTGTCTATGATCCCTACTGTGTTGTTGAGCTGCAGACGATATTTAAAGCCCAGCCCGCTTCTGGGATAACATTTCAGCACCCACTCTTCTTTCATTTCCGCCCGTATTCCCGTAGGAATGGTGGTAATCTCTCCCGGAGCCAGCTTTACGTCCGCCGGAGCAAAAAAGTCGTATCCCGCGCTTCCCGCCGTGGCTCTTTTCGGCAGAGAGATCCCATCGTAAATTTCAAGGATCTCCTTTTCGGAAGCTTCCGGAAATTTATCCTTCCAGTCTTTTAAAAAGCGCTCCCTGCTGACTTTGTGGAATTTCGCGATTCTTTTCATTCTGTTCCTCCTTAAAAACGCGGCGGTGCACATTTTTCTGTATACCGCCGCGTTTTCTATGCTGTATTTTCTTAAGTCCCGCTTTACTGCGTATGAAGCACGATCCTTCCCTCGCGGAGGGTAGCAGGCACATTGATCACTCTCTGGTTGGAAGAGCCCTTCCATTGCAGAGTAACGTCTTTTTTCTCCGCCACGAACTCGCCGTCCACACAGACGTCCAGATAATTCACGATCTCTTCGCACTGGATTTCCTCCCAAAGAGCGCCTGTGTAAAGCCAGATCGTCTTCTGGGGATATTTCTGACGGATTTTGCGGGCAAGAGCCGTCACTGCCGAAATATTCGACGGATGGAGAGGATCTCCTCCTGAAAAAGTGATCCCACTGATATAAT
>DWVA01000339.1 GCA_019120475.1 Candidatus Blautia intestinipullorum
TGATAAAATTGAGCACTATTTAAAACTTAATCTGGGAAAATCGATCATGCTGATGGAGCTTTGCCATCAGTTCGGTATTTCTCAGCCATATATGAGCCGTCTGTTTCGAAAATATTCAGGCAATTCGTTTAGCCAGCATTTGACAGAACTGCGCATGAATCGGGCAAAAGAACTGTTTCGTGAGAAACCGGACAGTTTTATTAAAGACGTTGCGGCGATGGTGGGATACGAAGATCAGTTCTATTTCAGCAGACTTTTCCGGTCCTATACAGGAAAAAGCCCATCTGAATTTTTAAAGGAAATCGCAGATGAGGAGGAAAGTATAGATCTTTTGTCGTAAAATAAATTTATGATTTTTCGATATTGCATAGCTAAAAAATAAGTAGCCGTTAGTGGTTTATAAATTGTGTTTTGTAAGGTGGACGCGGAAAATCCGCGGGCCACCTTTTTATAATATGGGTCGGATAGACCCAGTTGAGTACGTTGGAGTTTCTCAACAGAGAAACGGAAACGTGCGAAATATAATCCACCCGCTATGCGGGCAATGTCGTCAACTTAAGAGTATTTGCTTCAAAAAAAAGCAGCATGATACCACGTAATTGAGTGTATTGTTACAAATAATCGCATCACAAATAGGACTGCTGATTTTTGAACAGTCCTATATCCTTCTTGTTGTGGTCTTATTTAAATACAGCTTTTCATATGGCTGTAATATCTCCGGCGTGTATGTTTTCGGTATCTGCCAAACCTTCTATCGGGGCGGATAATGGAATATATTTTGGAAGATTCTTCCACTATCCGGCATATCATCTCGTTGCATATGGACAAGGACGACCGCAAAAGACGTATGATACAGCTTTTTATCCGGTTTAATATATAGCTGCGGTTAGACTGGTAATCACACCTGTTGTCGGCAGACACAATGATCCTTGAATCCGCCTCCGATTTTATGATCGCAGCCAGATTGGATAAATACATCGCTGCAAAGAACTCCTGCCGGATACTGACAGGTTTAACGCTGTTAAATGCTTCTATTTCAAGCCGGTTCTTAAGCTCCCTGTATTTGCTTTCAACTCCCCAGCGTAGCCGGTATAAATCCGGAAAATTCTCCGCAGCCATCTGTTCGGGAGTTAGATTTGTCACCAGATATTCGGTGCTGCCGTCTTCCAGCAAAAAGTGAACGCTCCTTAAAGTAAGGGCCTCTTTATCACGGGAAGCGGGATATGTAAATAAAGCGTCGTTCTGTTCTGCCATGGCTTTCTTAAATGTTTTTGGCGTACGCATAACAAACAGGACTCCTTTGGAGTTTAGATAGCGAAACATGTCCTCGGAAGGGTATCCCCTGTCAAAAAGTATGACGCTGTTTGAAAACCCGGGCAAAAAATCCACGTGGGATTTGGCCGATTCCCGTTCATTGTAACGATAGGGATGAAGAGAAACGTCAACCAGAATATCATTCAACACATCATAAAGAACGGATGCGGAAGCAAGGGGGGACACTATTTCTGTCTTGTTTGGGTTGCCTCCAAACACCTCGTAATTCTCTTTTGATTCTGGAATCTGTATTGTGCTTCCATCAACAGCGTAAATATGGAAGTTATTCCATGTGCGTAAATCTGCTGTCCGTAAATAGAACTGCTTCACAGAAAGACGGAATAATTCAAGAAACGCTTTATGAGAAATGCCCTGTCTTGCCTTTGAAACCGCCTGTTTTGATACAAACGGAGGAGCCTCAGATGGAAAAGTGTCTAAAAATTGGGAATAGTTTATGGGAATGGATTTATGAACCGACTGGAGCACAAAGTAAATCAGGTTGGAGAAAGGAAGTTTTCCTGAACGTGTAAAAGCATTACCGATGCGATGCCTTGCCAGAAAATCTGCCGATGTGATAAGCTCATTAGAAGATTGTAAGATGGACGTTAAAAGTCTTGTATTCATAAAAACACCTCGCATTGAAAATGTAATCAACGCGAGGCAACATTTTTTGAACGTTTTGTCAAGTGTTTTTAGGCATTTTTTATTTTTGATATATCTTAAGTTGACGACATTGCCCGTTTTACGGGTGGGGGCGACTGATTTTTCTGAAAGGATTTACTTGAGAAGTTATAATTTAATAGGATGTACGGTATGGTGTTGTTTATTTGGTTTAATAACAGAATAAAATATTAAAGTATGTGTGTCTGTTTTGAACATACTATTTCCTGTTTACTTTGTCGCTATTTTTTTGTTTTACCTTTTCCGCAAATTACAATTTCGAGAATTAGCACTTGTAACTTGGAACGTATGTTTGTATAATGAGAGAAGAAACTGGTAAATACAGGGATTTGGCGGGATTTGCCGGAAAATGAAGGACAGAACGGGAGAGAAAAACGTCTTTTATAAACCCCGGGGCATGTCTGGACTTGCCGGCGGCAGGTGTGCTATAATGAGGCACGAATGCCACAGAAACATACACCGCGTCCGTGTACAGGCGGGATTGTCCCATGTACAGGGATGTTACAGAGAAAGAGGAGGAAAACTGCGTAATGACAGATCAGAGTAAGATCCGAAATTTCTGCATTATTGCACATATAGATCATGGGAAGTCCACTTTGGCTGACCGTATTATAGAGAAAACAGGACTGCTGACCCAGAGGGAGATGCAGTCGCAGGTTCTGGATAATATGGATCTAGAAAGGGAGAGAGGAATTACCATTAAATCTCAGGCGGTTCGTATTGTATATAAAGCGAACGATGGAGAAGAATACATTTTTAATTTGATAGATACTCCGGGACATGTGGATTTTAACTATGAGGTGTCCCGAAGCCTTGCGGCCTGTGACGGAGCGATTCTGGTGGTGGATGCGGCTCAGGGAATCGAGGCGCAGACCCTTGCCAATGTTTATCTGGCGCTGGATCACGACCTGGATGTTCTTCCGGTGATTAATAAGATCGATCTTCCCAGCGCTGAGCCTCAGCGGGTTATCAATGAAATTGAGGATGTGATCGGGCTGGAAGCGCAGGATGCTCCTCAGATTTCGGCAAAGACAGGGCTGAATATAGAGGAAGTTCTGGAGCAGATCGTGAAAAAAATTCCGGCTCCGGAGGGAGACGCAGATGCGCCGCTGAAGGCTTTGATCTTCGATTCTGTTTACGATTCCTACAAGGGAGTGATCGTATTCTGCCGGCTGATGGACGGCCGTGTGAAGAAGGGCACCAAGGTCCGGATGATGGCTACCGGATTCACGGCGGAGGTCGTGGAGGCAGGATATTTCGGCGCAGGCCGTTTTATTCCCTGCGAAGAACTGACTGCAGGCATGGTGGGATATTTCACCGCCAGCATTAAAAACGTAAGAGACACCCGCGTGGGTGATACAGTCACGGAAGACGGAAGGCCCTGTGCCGAAGCGCTTCCCGGATACAAAAAGGTCCAGCCGATGGTTTACTGCGGGCTTTATCCTGCGGACGGAGCAAAATACGGAGACTTAAGAGACGCTCTTGAGAAGCTTCAGCTTAATGACGCTTCCTTATTTTATGAGCCGGAGACCTCCGTTGCCCTTGGATTTGGATTCCGCTGCGGCTTTCTGGGACTGCTTCATCTGGAGATCATCCAGGAACGTCTGGAAAGAGAATATAACCTGGATCTGGTGACCACGGCGCCCAGCGTTATTTACAAAGTGTATAAGACGAACGGGGAGGTTGTGGATCTTACCAATCCTACGAATCTGCCGGATCCCTCTGAAATTGACTATATGGAAGAGCCCATGGTTAATGCGGAGATTATGGTAACTACGGAATATATAGGCGCGATCATGGAACTGTGTCAGGAGCGCCGCGGACAGTATATCGGCATGGATTATATGGAAGAAACAAGAGCGCTTCTGAAATATAAGCTTCCTCTGAACGAGATCATCTATGATTTCTTTGACGCCTTGAAATCAAGATCCAGAGGATATGCGTCTCTGGACTATGAACTCTGCGGATATGAGCGCAGCGAACTGGTGAAACTGGATATTCTGGTAAACAGAGAAGAGGTGGATGCCCTTTCCTTTATCGTCCACGCCGACACTGCTTACGAGAGAGGTCGGAAGATGTGCGAGAAGCTGAAAGAGGAGATTCCGAGACAGCTCTTTGAAATTCCTATCCAGGCGGCCATCGGCAGCAAGATCATTGCAAGAGAAACAGTGAAAGCAATGAGAAAAGACGTTCTCGCCAAGTGCTACGGCGGTGATATCACCCGTAAGAAGAAGCTGCTGGAAAAACAGAAAGAAGGCAAGAAGCGTATGCGCCAGATCGGAAACGTAGAAATTCCGCAGAAGGCGTTCATGAGCGTTCTGAAGCTGGACGACAAATAAGGGGCAGCGATATTTGATGTGCCGGGAAAAGGCATTTCCGCGGCCTGCGGAAGTATAAAAGACAAAGATGGTGGAAACGATGACGAATATAAGAAAATTAACTGCTGTGACTTTAGCTGTCCTGCTCTGTACAGCTCTGGCAGGCTGCGGCTGCGGGAAGAAAAAAACGGATCCCGCCTCAGAGCAGGTGCTGAAGATCAGCATTACTCCGGAACCTTCTCCGACGCCCGCCCCGGAAGAGATAGATCCGGAGGCAGTTGTCACAAATGGGAATCTTACCATGGTGAACAGTTATCTGGCGGAGGATACAGGTGAAGAACAGTAAAAAAATTCCCATGGAGCTGTATATCCATATTCCGTTCTGTGTGAAAAAATGCGAGTATTGTGATTTTCTCTCCGGACCGGCTGACGAGGAAAGAAAAAAGGCGTATATAGAAGCTCTTCTCTCTGAGATCAGAGGGATTCCTTCTCTGGAAAGAGACAGCAGAGAAGTGACGTCCGTATTTATCGGCGGGGGAACTCCTTCGCTTATAGAAGGATCTGAGATAGAGAGGATCCTGGAAACTCTTCGGATGCTTTTTTCTTTCGCCCCTGATGCGGAGACCTCAATAGAGGCAAACCCCGGCACGCTTACTGCGGAAAAACTGGAAACATACCGGAAAGCCGGAATAGGAAGGCTCAGTCTCGGCCTACAGTCCACAGAAGACAGGATACTCCGGACGCTTGGACGGATACATACCTGGCAGGATTTTCTGGAAAGCTACCGGAAGGCGCGGCAGGCAGGATTTGAAAATATCAATGTGGATCTGATGTCCGCTGTGCCCGGCCAGACTTATAAGGACTGGATCAGCAGTCTGCGGACAGTCGCTGAGCTGAGTCCGGAGCATATTTCCGCCTACAGTCTGATCATTGAACCGGGAACGCCTTTTGCCGGAAGAAAACTGGATCTTCCGGATGAGGACACAGAATACCGGATGTATGAAGATACGGCGTCGGTATTGGAAGAATGCGGATACGAACAATATGAAATTTCAAATTACGCCCGTAAAGGATATGCCTGCCGTCATAATATCGGATACTGGATAGGGACGGACTATCTGGGGATCGGTCTTGGAGCGTCTTCGCTTTTTGCGGGAAGGCGCTTTTGCAATACAGACAGTATGGAGCAATACCTGAAATACAGCTCCGTCCCCGAAAAAATCCGCAAAGATACAGTTGTGCTTACGAAAAAAGAGCAGGAAGAGGAATTTATGTTTCTGGGACTGAGAATGACAGAAGGCGTTTCCGAAAAAAAATTCCGACTCCGGTTCGGAATCCCTATGGAGCAGATTTATGGAGAGGTGCTGGAAAAATACAAAAATATGGGTTTTCTGGAGAAAAAAGAAGATTTCTGGAGATTTACGCGGAAAGGGATCCATGTAAGCAACCATATTCTGGCGGATTTTCTTCAGGACTGAGGCAGCATATTTTCCGGCGGGGCGAGAAAAATACAGATAAACAGCAGGGCAGCCTGCCGGCGTGATATATACAGAAAAGCAGGAGGAAAAAATGACGGAACATACATCGAACAGGAAGTTTATTAAAATACGCGGCGCAAATGTAAATAACCTGAAAAATCTTAGTGTGGATATTCCAAGAGATCAGTTTGTAGTGCTGACAGGAGTCAGCGGCTCCGGCAAATCCTCTCTGGCTTTCGACACGATTTACGCGGAGGGGCAGAGAAGATACATGGAATCCCTGTCCTCTTACGCAAGGCAGTTTTTGGGACAAATGGAAAAACCGGACGTGGAAATGATCGAAGGGCTTCCTCCGGCGATCTCCATTGACCAGAAATCAACCAACCGGAATCCAAGATCCACAGTGGGAACGGTAACAGAAATTTATGATTATTTCCGTCTTCTCTATGCCAGGATCGGTATTCCGCACTGCCCGAAATGCGGCAAAGAGATCAAAAAGCAGACGGTAGACCAGATGGTGGATCACATTATGGAGCTTCCGGAGCGCACAAGAATACAGCTTCTGGCTCCTGTTGTACGGGGACGGAAGGGAACCCATGCCAAACTTCTCGACCAGGCGAAGAGAAGCGGCTATGTGCGCGTACAGATTGACGGAAGCCTCTATGAGCTGTCCGAGGAGATCAAGCTGGATAAGAACATTAAACACAATATTGAAATTATCGTGGACCGCCTTGTTGTGAAGCCGGGGATTGAAAAGAGACTGTCTGATTCCATAGAAACAGTGCTGGAGCTGTCAGACGGTCTTTTGATGGTAGATACCATGGACGGCAATATCATGACTTTCAGTCAGAGCTTTTCCTGTCCGGACTGCCAGATCAGCATTGATGAGATCGAACCTAGGAGTTTTTCTTTTAATAATCCTTTCGGAGCCTGCCCTGACTGTTTCGGTCTGGGGTACAAAATGGAATTTGACGAGGATCTGATGATACCGGATAAATCCTTAAGCATTCTCCAGGGCGCCATTACGGTTATGGGATGGCAGTCCTGCACAGATAAGGGAAGCTTTACCCGGGCGATCCTGGATGCTCTGGCAAAGGAATATCATTTCAGCCTGGATACCCCGTTTCAGGATTATCCTCAGGAGATCAAAGATATTCTGATCCACGGAACAAACGGTCATTCTGTGAAGGTATATTATAAAGGACAGAGGGGCGAGGGCGTCTATGACGTAGCTTTTCCAGGTCTGATCAAGAACGTGGAGCAGAGGTACAGAGAGACAGGGTCCGATGCTATGAAGCAGGAATATGAGACGTTTATGCGTATCACCCCCTGTAAGACATGCAAAGGACAGAGACTGAAAAAGGAATCTCTGGCAGTTACCGTAGGCGGAAAAAATATTTACGAACTGACGGCTCTTTCTATTGAAAAACTGAAAATCTTTATGGATGAGCTGAAACTGACAGAACAGCAGGAGCTGATAGGAAAGCAGATTTTGAAGGAAATCCGGGCGAGAGTAGGGTTTCTGGCGGAAGTGGGACTGGATTATCTGTCCCTGGGACGGGCTACTTCTACGCTTTCCGGAGGCGAGGCGCAGAGGATCCGTCTGGCTACCCAGATCGGTTCTGGCCTTGTGGGTGTGGCTTATATTCTGGACGAACCAAGTATCGGTCTGCATCAGAGAGATAACGACAAGCTTCTGAGAGCTCTGATGCGTCTCAGGGATCTGGGGAACAGCCTTATTGTGGTGGAGCATGACGAGGATACCATGCGGGCTGCGGACTGCGTAGTGGATATCGGACCCGGAGCAGGAGAACATGGCGGAGAACTGGTCGCCATCGGAACGGCGGAGGATCTGATGAAAAATGACAGGTCCGTTACAGGAGCCTATCTGAGCGGAAAACTGAAAATTCCGGTTCCGGAAACGCGGAAAGAGCCCACGGGATGGATCCATATCAAAGGAGCTGCGGAAAACAATCTGAAACAGGTGAACGTGGATATCCCTCTGGGAGTGATGACCTGCGTTACAGGAGTCAGCGGCTCCGGAAAAAGTTCCCTGATCAACGAAGTCCTTTACAAGACTCTTGCCAGAGATCTGAACAGAGCAAGGACAATCCCGGGAAAACATAAGGAAATCCTTGGAACGGAGCAGTTGGACAAGGTGATCAGTATTGACCAGTCGCCTATCGGAAGAACGCCCCGGTCAAATCCTGCCACCTATACAGGCGTATTTGACCAGATACGGGAACTGTTCGCGTCTACAGCAGACGCAAAAGCAAGGGGCTACAAAAAGGGACGTTTTAGCTTTAATGTAAAGGGAGGCCGGTGCGAAGCCTGCAGCGGAGACGGAATTATCAAGATTGAGATGCATTTTCTTTCCGATGTATATGTGCCTTGCGAGGTCTGCAAGGGAAAGCGCTACAACCGGGAAACCCTGGAGGTAAAATATAAGGACAAAAATATTTATGATGTCCTGAATATGACGGTGGAAGAAGCGATGGGATTTTTTGAAAATATCCCGTCTATCCGCAAAAAGATCGAAACCTTGTATGACGTGGGGCTTTCCTATATCCGTCTGGGCCAGCCCTCCACAGAACTTTCCGGCGGCGAAGCCCAGAGGATCAAGCTTGCCACTGAGCTGAGCCGTAGGAGCACCGGAAAAACCATCTATATCCTGGACGAGCCTACAACGGGCCTTCATTTTGCGGATGTCCATAAGCTGGTAGATATTCTCCGGAGGCTTACGGACGGCGGAAATACAGTGGTGGTCATCGAACATAATCTTGATGTGATCAAAACTGCGGATTATATTATCGACATGGGTCCGGAAGGCGGCGACCGCGGAGGAACAGTGATCGCCGCAGGAACGCCGGAACAGATCGCCCGCGTTCCGGAATCTTATACTGGACAATACGTTGCGAAATATTTAAGATAAAAGAAAAACAGTGGAAAGGAGCCTTATATGCCGGCAAGTGATATCGGAATCGATCTTGGCACCAAAAACAGTCTGGTCTACTCTACAGGGAAAGGTCTTGTGCTTAAGGAACCGTCTGTTGTGGTTTATGATAAAGATACAGAAAAAATAAAGGCGATCGGAGAAGAAGCCCGTCAGATGGCCGGCCATATCACTTCTAATATGGAAATGATCCGGCCGATCCGCCAGGGAGCCATTGCGGATTTTATTGTCATGGAAAAAATGCTGAAATATTTTATTTCCAAAGCCATGGGCAGGAGAGCGTTCCGGAAACCGCGGATCAGTATCTGCGTGCCAAGCGGAAGTACGGAGATCGAACGCCGGGCAGTGGAAGAGGCCACCTATCAGGCTGGCGCAAGGGAGGTTTTTCTGGTGGAGGAACCGATTGCCGCCGCTATTGGCTCCGGTGTGGATATCACGAAGCCTTTTGGCAATCTGATCGTGGACATCGGCGGAGGAACAACGGATACGGCCGTACTTTCTCTGGGAGGAGTTGTTGTTTCTTCTTCGATCAAGGTGGCAGGAGACACTTTCGATCAGGCGATCATGAACTATGTAAGAAGAAACCACAGTCTTTTCATCGGTGAGGATGCTGCGGAAAACATCAAGATCCGGATCGGAACCGCGGTGGAGGAATCCACTCCTCAGGTGATGGAAGTGAAAGGAAGAAATGTGATTACAGGACTTCCCAAGAAGGTAAAGCTTACGTCAGAGGAAATCAGGGTGGCTTTAAAGGACGCTACGGGGCAGATCGTGGACGCTGTTCACGGAGTTCTGGAAAAGACGCCGCCGGAACTTGCGGCGGATATTGTGGACAGGGGGATTGTTCTGGCCGGAGGAGGCGCTCTACTTCGGGGAATGGATACGCTGATCGAACAGAAAACAGGCGTCAGTACGCTGACAGTTCAGAATGCAATGAGCGTGGTGGCGGTAGGAACAGGAAAATATGCAGAGGTCATGGCCAAGATGGAAGAATAGGCAGTGAAGTACGGGAAGAGGCAGCGTATAAATGGCAGATGTATGGGAAAAGGTGAACAGGGCGCCGGCCAGACAGGAGGAAGTTATGAGTGAATGTGTGAGCGGGTACATCGACCATATTATTTTCAGAAATGAGGAAAACGGCTATACTGTCCTTTCTTTAAAGGGAGTAAAGGATGAAGAGGAGCTTACCTGCGTGGGAACCTTTCCTGTCATCACACAGGGAGCGTCCATAGAAGCTCAGGGAAACTACACCCGCCATCCGGTATACGGAAAACAGTTCCAGATCACTGAATTTGCCGAGAAGATGCCGGAGGATGCTCTGGCGATGGAAAGGTATCTTGGCTCCGGCGCCATAAAAGGGATCGGAGCGGCTCT
>DWVA01000340.1 GCA_019120475.1 Candidatus Blautia intestinipullorum
GCCATTTTTTACCAAAGCCACAAAGTTTTTTACACTACCTTTTTTATCTGACCTTATTCTTTTCTTCCCCTCCAGCTTTCTCTGCCGCCAGGGACTCTTCTTTCTTCTGTTCCGCCCTGCGCTTCTTTTTCTCTTCCCGCAGCTCCCGGAAAAAATCAGAAAGCATCCGGGAACACTCCTCTTCCAGAACTCCTCTCGTTACTTTTACCTTATGGTTAAATCCGTCCATTTCGAGAAGGTTCAGAACAGAGCCCGCGCATCCTGCTTTCGGATTCATGCTGCCGATGACGACTTCATCGATCCTTGACTGTACCAGGGCTCCAGCGCACATCTGGCAGGGTTCCAGAGTCACATACATGGTACATCCCTCCAGCCGCCAGTCTCCCAGCTTCCTGCTTGCCTTTCGTATAGCGTTCAGCTCCGCGTGGGACAGCGTGTTCTTGTCCGTATTCCTGCGGTTATATCCCCTCGCAATGATTTTTCCTTCTGAAACGATCACGCATCCGATCGGAACCTCCATCAAGGCTCTCGCCTTTTTTGCCTGGCGGACCGCCTCTTTCATAAAACGCTCCTGTTCTGTCACAAAAGCACCTCCTCCCGGGTCATATCCTGTATTATAGCCAATACGCATAACAAAATCAATGTGGAATCCCCGCCGGGAATCAGGTATACTTTTTTTAAACCGAAAGCTTACGCCGGATGAGCTCCTGCATTTCCGGGATATCCTCAGGCAGACGATACCACTAACAAAGCTTCGGGGGATTGATCAAGCGGTACCAGTAGCCTCCTTTGTTCTGCGGCAGCCGGATCTGCCCGCTCCGTTTAAAATACGGGAAGCCGAACATATTTGCCATGAAGCGCTCCTGTTGGTCGTATCCTCCCGGTACGCCCAGAATATATCCTCCTGTTTTCAGTTTTCCGACCAGAAGATGTCCGAAGCTGTAAAATCCATACTGGAGAAACCGGTTGTTCCTGAGAGCGCAGTCCCGGGGATGGAAATAACGGAAGTCTCCCGGCTGTATTTTCCTGCAGTCCAGAACTTCTCCATCCCCGAAAGGATCCCAAACTTCGCCAAAAAAGATTTCCGTCTCTTCCGGCCGCTCCGTTTCTTCCACTTCCTTCGCCGAAACTTCTTCGCTCTGCATTTCTTTCTCTTCTTGTTTTTGAACTTCTTTCTGACCTTCTTCCGGCTCCTCTTCTTGTATTTTCTGCTGCGCTTCCTCCGTTTCTTCCGTTTGTATCTCCTGCCGCTCCTCTTCCGGGTTCTTTTTTTGTATTTCCGTTTCTTCACCCTGGCTCTCTCCGGCTTTTTCCAAGGGCTCCTCTTTCCTTTCTTCCGGTTCCTCCTTCGTATCTTTCAGGACGCATTCTCCGCTATTTTCCCCGCCGCTCTTTTGTTCTTTTTCGCGGTTCTGACTGCTCTCCTTCCTTTTCTGCTCCGGAACGCCTGTTTCTTTTTCCAGCTCTATTCTTCTGAAATTTTCCGGACGGACAGGCTGATCGTCCCATTCCGTTCCAAAAAAGCCGCCGTTTTCCGTAGTCAGGATCATTCCGCCGATGGCGTCCAGGGAAACCCCCGAACCTCCCAGACTGTTCCGTTCTGTCTCAATGATGCAGTCGGCCCGGCTCTCCTTTGTCCTGCAGGTTCCGATAAGCCTCCCGTCCATAAGCCCTGCGTTTCTTACAAATCCCAGCACTTCGCAGCGGACATCCGGCAAAAGCCCCGGGCAGAGGAGATGCACCTCCATCCTGCACCGCTCTTCCCATGCCTCCACCCGGATAAAACCGCAGTTTCTTCCTTTTCTTCCCTTTTGATATTCATATACATATGCGACAAAACGCCGATATTTCGCCAAAAGCGTCCTCCTGTTTTTAAATTCACTAATATATATGAACTTCCGGAAAAAAAAGAACAAAAAAGCAGGAGAACAGCAAACTCCTCGCTTCCTGTCCTCCCGCCTGAAAAGGGATTGTTCATGTATGAATTTTATGACCGGAACCGGCCTTTCCGGTTCCTTTTTTACTTACAGATCATCTGCACAGTTTCTTGAACTCATCAGCCACAAACTGTACTTTTGTTCCCACGATTACCTGTACGGAATTTTTGCCAGGACGGATAACTCCGGCAATTCCGGCAGATTTGATCTTTGCTTCGTCAACTTTGGTGTAATCCTTGATTTCCAGACGAAGTCTTGTGATACAGTTGTCGATTGTGGCAACGTTGTCTTTTCCGCCGACGCCTTCCAGAATGATAGAAGCCACCTGAGTGAAGTTGTCGTTGGAAAGAACCACTTTCTTCTCAGCTTCCTGATCGTCATCCTCACGTCCCGGTGTCTTCAGGTCGAATTTTACGATGGCAAAACGGAATACAACATAGAATACGAGAAACGCCGCAATGCCAAGAGGAATGATCATCCATGTATTCTGCGCCGCCGGAAGGGAAGCGGAGAATACAAGGTCAGTAGCTCCGGCGGAGAAACTGAAGCCTGCGCGGAAGCCCACCAGTACGGTGATCACTGTAAAGATCGCATACAGAAGAGCATAGATCAGATACAGTGCGGGAGCCAGGAACATGAAACCAAATTCGAAGGGTTCTGTAACACCGCAGACAAAAGCCGCAACTGCCGCGGATGCCACAAGGCCGATGGCAACTTTCTTTTTGTTGCTCTTAGCTGTATGTATCATAGCAAGAGCCGCGCCCGGAACACCGAACATCATGCAGGGGAAGAATCCGGACATGTACATACCAAGACTCCAGGTAACGTCCGCGGAAGTATCTCCTGCCCAAAAATGTGTCAGGTCTCCAAGACCAATGGTATCAAACCAGAATACGTTGTTCAGAGCATGATGCAGACCGAACGGGATAAGCAGACGGTTAAAGAACGCATAAATACCTGCGCCTACTGCGTCCAGGCTTACAATAGCCTCGCCAAGCGCGATCAGAGCGCCGAATACGATAGGCCATACGAACAGAAGCACTACGGATACAACGATGGAAACAACACCTGCTACAATGGCTACGCAGCGTTTGCCGCTGAAGAATGACAGCCAGTCCGGAAGCTTTGTTCCTTTGAATTTGTTGTAGCACATAGCGCCGATAACGCCGGCGATAATACCGATGAACGGGTTTGCGATCTTATCAAAAGCAAGAGTCGCGTCAGCGTTTTCAGCGATGGACGGCATAATAACTGTCACGTTTGCTGTTGCCAGCAGGTTTGTGATCATCAGCCAGGATGCAAGAGCCGCCAGTCCGGCTGTTCCGTCGTTGTCATCCGACATACCCACGCCAATACCGATCGCAAACAGGATCGCCATGTTGTCGATCAGGGCGCCGCCTGCCTTTACCAGATAGTAACCGATCTGCTGTAAAATACCGGTTACGTCGCCGCCCTGCATAGTGGCAGGACAAAGAGCATATCCGATACCCATGAGGATACCGCAGATAGGAAGTACCGCTACGGGAAGCATTAAGGCTTTTCCCAGTCTCTGTAAAAACTTCATACAATTTTCCTCCTTCTAAATTTTTCACTAATCCCTTTCTCTATTTTAACCGGCCGTCTGTCCTCTTTCCGGAGGCCCTGCCGGTCAAAATCATTTTATTTTTCGATCACTACCGCATCGTCGCCGGCTTCCACATCTTTTCCGTAAATACCTGTCACAGAAGAAAATTCATCTGTGTTGCACACCAGCATCGGTGTGATCACATCGTAGCCCGCGGCTTTCACCTTATCCAGATCCACTTCCAGAAGAACATCACCTTTTTTCACATGGTCGCCTGCTTTGACATGTCCGGTAAAACCTTCCCCTTTCATTTTCACTGTGTCCAGACCTACATGGATCAGGACTTCGGCGCCGAAATCTGTAGTGAGGCTGACTGCGTGGAGGGTATCAAACACCATTCCCACTTCTCCGTCTGCCGGAGCGCAGATCCTGCCTTCTGACGGAATGACCGCCATTCCTTTTCCCAGCATCTCCTCCGCGAAAGTCGGATCGCTGACTTCTTTCAGAGCAACGGCTTTTCCTTTTGCCGGAGCTCCCAGAATAAATTTATTGTCTTTTTTCTTGAAAAAATGAAACATCGTCTATTCCTCCTCCTTTTCTGCCATTGTCACACGCCGGATATGGATCGCCATATACATGACTTCCTCACCGGACAGTCTGCAATTTGCCGTTTCTTCTATATACGCTGCAATCTTCCGGCTGCAGGCATATTCCTGGGGATATTTCTTCTGCATCATCTGCGCCAGCTCTTCCTCCTCGTTGGGAAGAAGTTCCTTGCGGTAGATCCGCTGCAGAAGAAATTTTATGTGGGTTACAAATCTTTCATAATGAAGAGATTTCTCATCCAAACTGATTTTCAGTTCCGAGATCACAATATCCAGGATATCCCGTACAAGATTGGGGAAGCGAACCGCGTCCTGAATATTCGTCCCGTATTCCGCGTTTACAAAATGAAGGGCAATAAAACCCGCCTCATCCTCGGGAAGAAAGATCTTCAGTTTCTCTCCGATCAGGCGGACCGCATACTGGCCCAGTTCATATTCCTGGGCGTAAAACCTTTTGATCTCCCACAGAAGAGCGTTTTCAAACACGATCCCCTTCCGGTATCTTTCAATAGCAAAATTAATATGGTCGGTCAGAGTCACATAAATACTCTGATTCAGCTCCAGTTTCAAAGTGCTTTCTGCATAAGCAATAATATCATTGGAGATTTCCGCATGTTCCAGAGGCATATCGGCGATAAGCTCCTTAAATTTCTGGACCACGCCGCTGCTTTCAATACGGAAAATCTTTTCTGTCCGGGAGGGATCCACAGTCATTCCCGGTTTTGCGCCGAACCCGAGGCCCCGGCCCATTACCACGACTTCTCTTCCCATTTCATCATAAGCGGAAACAATATTGTTATTGATTACTTTCTGTATAACCATAATAACCTTCCCTAAAGACATTGTCTTTGCTCAAATAAGCACTTTCCGCAGAAATAAAAAAACCAAACTTTATAAACACGCACACAAGTGCTGTTCATAAAATTTGGTTTTGCCTGCTTAACAGTAACAATCCGCTGCTTATTTTATTGATCCCCCCCATTGTAGCAAATAGCCACAATAAAGTCAATCAAAAAATTTATTTTT
>DWVA01000341.1 GCA_019120475.1 Candidatus Blautia intestinipullorum
GTATGAGAAAATGAATTTGGTAAATACTAACAAAAAAATAGGGTAAAAAATGTACAATATAGACGAAATTTTGTTCTTTTACCTTATTATATACCATTATTAGTAGTAACTTCAACTATTTTCTTGAAAAATAGCATATAGATATAAATTGCAAAGCGTGGGAATATTTACAGTCAATTTTGCCGATGCTACAATTAGTTTACCGAATATTGAAACAGGAAAGGAGAAGAGTAATGAAAAAACAAGCATTGTTTGCTGTCGGCGCAGGCGCTGTTCTGGTGGGAGCAGGCGCGGTACTGACAGGATGCGGAGATTCTTCCACAAGCAACGGAAAAATCCAGATTGAGATGGTTCAGTACAAGCCGGAAGCTGTCAAGGCTTTTGAGCAGATGGAAGAAAAATTCAATGCCACCCATGATGACATTGAATTGACCATCGAATCACCGAACGAGGCAATGACGATTCTGAAAACACGTTTCATCAAGGAGGATCAGCCTGATATTATCGGAATTGGAGGAGATATCAACTACTCCAACTTCCTGGATTCAGACATGCTGATGGATATCTCTGATTTCGACGGCCTTGCGGATGTAAAGCAGTCCTATATGGATATCTTGGAAAACCTTGAATTCGTTCCTACAGAGGGTACATATGCGGTGCCGTACGTGGCAAATGCGGCAGGTATTCTGTACAACAAGGACATGTTTGAAGAAAACGGATGGCAGATCCCCACTACCTGGGATGAATTCCTGACGCTTCTGGATACTATTCAGGAATCCGGACAGCAGCCTTTGTATTTTGGCTTCAAGGATACATGGACCTGCCTTGCTCCATGGAACGCCATGGCCTGCGACCTGGCTCCGGCAGACGTATGCCAGCAGGTGAACAGAGGAGAGACTACTTTCTCTGACGAGTACAGAGAGGTATCAGAAAAGCTGCTCCAGCTTCTTCCCTACGCGCAGCCGGATCCCACAGCATACAGCTACAACGATGCATGTACCGCCTTTGCGAGAGGCGAATCCGCGATGTACTGTATCGGAAGTTATGCAGTGCCTCAGATTCTTTCCGTAAATCCGGACATGAACATTGACTCCTTCGTTTTCCCGGCAAACGACGAAGCGGACGGTCAGGTTCTGAATTCCGGCGTTGACCTTCTGTTTGCAGTTATGGAAGACTGCGAGAACAAAGAAGCGGCCTATGAGGTTCTACGTTTTATGATGGAAGACGAGAATATCCAGATTTATCTGGACGATCAGAACGCGATCCCCTGCAAAAAGGGCGAATTCGATCTTCCGGAACAGCTTGACGGCATGACAGAATATATTGAAGAAGGCAAGATGGCTGACTATCAGGATCATCATTATCCCTCCGAGATGGCTGTAGACGCTATGATCCAGACATACGTCATGAACGGGGACACAGACGGATTCCTGAAGAAATTTGACACTGAGTGGAAACGTTATAACCGTGATCTGATCCGCAAGGTTCAGAAGTATGAGGAAGAACACGGGGAAGGAGGAGACGAATCATGATGGATAAAGCGAAAGGCAATGAGAGAAAGCGCACATTTATGCTGATCACAATTCCCATTCTTGTGCTGTTTTTCGCATTTAACACACTGCCGCTGATCAAAGGCTTTATTTACAGCTTTACCAACTTTAAAGGATACGGAAGCTACGAATGGGTAGGACTGAGAAACTACATTGATCTGTTCCAGGATGCCCGGGTGGGAAGATCCTATCTGTTTACTTTTAAATTTGCCATTGTTTCAACGATCATTGTAAATGTTGTCAGCCTGATCCTGGCTCTGGGACTGAACAGCAAGATCCGTGCCAAGAGCGCTCTGAGAGGAATTTATTTTATTCCTAACGTGCTGGGGGGGCTTGTTGTAGGTTATATCTTCAGCTTTATTTTTACTTACATTCTCCCGGCTGCAGGACAGGCTCTGGGAATCGAAGCTCTCAGCGGAAGTATGCTGGCAAGCACGAAAACCGCATGGTTCGCTATCGTGATCGTGGCGGCATGGCAGTCCATCGCCATGAACACCATCATTTATATTTCCGGCCTTCAGACAGTGCCGGAGGATGTATACGAGGCCGGCTCTATTGACGGAGCTACAGGCTGGACAAAATTCAAGAGCCTGACCTTCCCTCTGATCATCCCGTTTTTCACCATCAACATGGTGCTTTGCATGAAAAACTTCCTGATGGCCTTCGACCAGATCATGGCTTTGACCAAGGGCGGACCGGCACAGAGTACAGAATCTATCTCCTACCTGATCTACAGAAACGGTATGGACGGCGGACAGTTTGGTTTCCAGAGTGCCAACGCGGTGCTGTTCTTTGTAGTGATCGTGGCAATCTCTGTGTTCCAGCTTTCATTTATGAATAAGAAGGAGGAGCAGTTATGATGAAAAAGAAAAGTCAGGGCGTCGGCGGAACCAACTGGCCGATCACTATTTTGCTGATCATCGGATGCGTTACTATTTTCTTCCCGTTATATATGGCGGTGATCATTGCTTTCAAGCAGCCCTCCGAGATGACAAATGATATTGCGGGTGCTCTTGCTTTCCCGTCAAAATGGAGTTTCAGCAACTTTGCGGAGGCAATGGAGGTTACAGATTTCTGGAACTCTCTGGGGAACTCCCTTCTGATCACGATCTTAACCGTAGTGATCGCGATCCTGCTCCATTCTCTTGCCGGATATGCCATCGGCAGAAATATGGGACACAGCAAATTTTATAAGTTCTCTTATCTTTACATTGTAAGCGGTATGTTCGTACCTTTTGCGATCCTGATGATGCCTCTGGTAAAACAGACTTCTCAGATGGGGATCGGAAATAGGGCTGGCGTAATCATTCTTTATGTGGTATTCTATATGCCGATGAACCTGCTTTTGTACTCCGGATACCTGAAAAATATTCCGCTGGCGCTGGAAGAAGCTGCGAAAGTGGACGGAGCAAGTACCTGGAAAACATACTGGAGCATTATCTTCCCGATCATGAAGCCCATGCACGCCACTGTGGCGGTGCTGACCGCTCTGGGAACCTGGAACGATGTAATGACTCCTCTGGTAATCATGTCCGGTACAGGCAAGAACACTCTGCCTCTGGCACAGCTGAATTTCCAGACGCAGTTCGGAACCAACTATAATCTGGCGTTTGCATCTTATCTGTTGGCGCTGATTCCGATCTTGATCTTCTATCTGGTATGCCAGAAACAGATCCTGAACGGTGTAGTAAACGGCGCGGTAAAATAAGCGTATCATCGGCGTATGTATGCAGGTGCGTTATATGATATCATCCGGAAAAATTCCGGGCCTGATATTCTGAAAGACAAGTATAAAGTATAAAAGGAGAAGACAATGTCAATAGTACTGAGTGAAAAGGAATCCTTATTTACGCTGTATACAAAAACCAGTATGTACCAGATGAAAGTAGACGATTACGGCGTCCTGCTTCATACTTATTATGGAAAAAAGACAGAAAACTTTGACTATTCCTACCTGATCCAGAGACGGGATCACGGTTTTTCCGGAAATCCTTATCAGGCGGGAAATGACAGAACTTATTCTCTGGATACACTTCCCCAGGAATACTCCTGTTTTGGAAGCGGGGATTACCGCCAGAGTGCCCTGTCCGTAAAATACCAGACAGGAGCCATGGCTCTGGAGCTTCGCTACAAAGATTATGAGATCCAGAAAGGAAAGTATAAAATCCCAGGTCTTCCTGCCCTCTACGCCATGGAAGAGAACCAGGCGGACACGCTGGTGATCACCATGAAGGACGATGTGGAAGATGTGTGTGTGAAACTGTATTACGGTGTTTTGGAAGATCTGGATGTGATAACCAGGACCGTATGTGTGGAAAACAGGGGCAGCGCTCCTGTTTTCCTGGAACGGGCCATGTCCCTGTGCCTTGACAGATCATACGGCTCTTATGACTGGATAACTTTCTATGGAAAACATGAAATGGAACGGCAGCTTTCCAGAACTTCTGTACATCACGGCTGCCAGACTGTGGGAAGCCTCAGAGGAGCTTCCAGCCATCAGTATAATCCTTTCGTGATACTGGCAGATACAGGGGCTTCCGAGACACAGGGAGAGTGTTACGGATTTTCTCTCCTTTACAGCGGAAATTTCCTGGCGGAAGCGGAAATGGACCAGTTTAACCAGACAAGAGTGATAATGGGAATCCATCCGGAGAATTTCTCCTATAAGCTGGAGCCGGGAGAAAGCTTCTGGACTCCCGAAGCCGCCATGGTATACAGTGACGCGGGATTTGAAAAAATGTCTCATATTTATCACCGGGCGATCCGCAGCAATCTTTGCAGAGGAAGGTTCAAGCATGCCAGAAGACCCGTCCTTATGAACAACTGGGAAGGCACTTATTTTGACTTTACCGGTGAAAAGCTTCTTGATATGGCGGAAAAAGCCGCCGACCTTGGAATCGAGCTTTTTGTCATGGACGACGGCTGGTTCGGAAAAAGAGACACAGACAGCAGCGGACTGGGAGACTGGCATGTAAATGAGAAAAAGCTGGGCTGTACGCTGACGGAGCTTTCCGACAAGATCCATGAAATGGGAATGAAATTCGGTATCTGGTATGAGCCGGAAGGAATTTCCGAGGACAGCGGCCTTTACAGAGAACATCCGGACTGGGTGCTTCATGTGCCGGGACGCCGCCCGATGAGAGGAAGATATCAGCTTGTGCTTGATTTCTCCAGAGAAGATGTCCGTAATTATATTTTTGACCAGATGTGCAAAGTCTTGGATCATGTGAAGGTAGATTACCTGAAATGGGATTTCAACCGCAGCATCAGTGATGTTTATTCCTCCAGACTTCCTGCGGAACGCCAGGGAGAGGTTCCTCACCGGTATGTGCTTGGCCTTTATGAGTTCCTGGAACGTTTAGGCAGAAGATATCCCGACATGCTGATCGAGGGATGCAGCGGAGGCGGCGGAAGATTCGACGCCGGAATGCTCTATTATACGCCTCAGATCTGGTGCAGCGATGATACAGACGCCATTGAAAGACTGGAAATCCAGTACGGAACCTCATTCTGCTACCCGGTTTCCACCATGGGAGCCCATGTTTCCGCCTGCCCGAACCACCAGACGGGAAGGACCACTCCGCTGAAGACGAGAGCGGTGGTGGCAATGGCCGGTACATTCGGCTATGAGCTGGATCCAGGAAAGCTTTCCGAAGAGGAAAAAGAGGAAGTAAGAAAACAGATCACAGCTTTCAAGAAATATTATGAGCTGATCCAGGAAGGCGATTATTTCAGGCTGACAGACCCGGCCAGGGATGAACATTACGCTGCCTGGGAGTTTGCGGATCAGGAAGGAAAAGAAGCGCTGCTTTCTGTAGTCGCTTCAAAGGTGCGGACCAACGATCCGCCGTCCAGAGTGCTTCTCCGCGGTCTTCGCGAGGATGCGGTCTACGAAATGAACGGAAAGGAATATCTGGGCGGGGCCCTGATGCATGGCGGTTTCCCCCTGCCGGAAGCGTCAGAGGAGTACCAGAGCTGGATGTTCCATTTCCAGATAAAAGAAAAATAAAAGATGTTTCATATGCGGCACAGGCTGCCTCGTTTCCCTTTCGGGGGAGACAGAGGCAGCCTTTTTTGCTTGTAAGAACGCATGTTTTTATGTATAATGAAAAAAGAGCGCCGCGCGGGATGCGGTCAAACCCTAAAGGAGAAAACATGAACATCTATGAAACATTGAACGATATGCAGCAGGAAGCTGTCTATCATACAGAGGGCCCTCTTCTGATCCTGGCCGGCGCCGGCTCGGGAAAGACAAGAGTGCTGACTCACAGAATTGCTTACCTGATCGAAGAAAAGGGAGTACAGCCCTGGAATATTCTTGCGATCACCTTTACCAATAAGGCGGCTCAGGAAATGAGGGAGCGTGTAGACAGGATCGTCGGAGGAGATGCCGGAAGCGTCTGGGTTTCTACGTTTCACTCCACCTGTGTAAGGATCCTGCGAAGATATATTGATCGTCTCGGATATGACAATAATTTTACCATTTATGATACTGACGACCAGAAAACCCTGATGAAGGAAGTCTGCAGAAAGATGAACGTGGATACGAAGCTGTTTAAGGAGCGGGCGCTTCTGGCGGCGATTTCCCATGCGAAGGACGAACTGGTCACGCCGGATGAGATGGAAAGAAACGCAGGCGGAGATTTCAAGGAGAAACGGATCGCGGAGATCTACAGAGAATATCAGGACGCGCTCAGAAGGAACAACGCTCTTGACTTTGATGATCTGATCGTAAAGACGGTGGAACTTTTCCAGAACTGCGGAGAGGTGCTGGAATCCTATCAGGAAAGATTCCGCTATATTATGGTGGATGAGTATCAGGATACCAATACCGCCCAGTTCAAATTTGTAAGTCTTTTGGCGTCAAAATATGAAAACCTTTGCGTAGTAGGAGACGACGACCAGTCGATCTATAAATTCCGGGGCGCCAATATCGGAAATATCCTGGGATTTGAGAGGGTATTTCCCCAGGCAAAGGTTGTGCGTCTGGAGCAGAATTACCGTTCTACACAGAATATCCTGGACGCTGCCAATGAAGTGATCTCCAACAATACCGAAAGAAAAGAAAAAAGGCTGTGGACGGAAAATCCGGAAGGAGAAAAGATCCATTTCCGGCAGTTTATGAACGGCTTTGAGGAAGCGGAATATGTGATAGGGGACATTGCGAAAGGCAGGAGAGAGGGAAAGCTGAATTACCGGGACTGTGCCATCCTTTACAGGACAAACGCTCAGTCCAGGCTTTTTGAGGAGAAGTGTCTTCTGGCAAATATTCCCTATAAGATCGTAGGAGGAGTGAACTTTTACGCCCGCAGAGAGATCAAAGATCTTCTGAGCTATATGAAAACAGTGGACAACGCCGCTGATGATCTGGCTGTGCGCCGTATTCTCAACGTGCCGAAAAGAGGGATCGGGGCAACGACCATCACCCGTGTGCAGAATTATGCGGACGAAATGCAGATCAGCTTTTATGACGCGCTCTGTACGGCGGATAAGATCCCGTCTATCGGGCGCGCTGCATCAAAGATCGAGGGATTTGTGACCTTTATCCAGTCGCTGAAAAGCAAGGCGCAGGCATATACAGTGGAGGAAATTCTGGAAGAGATCATAGATCTTACCGGATATGTGGACGAGCTTAAGGCAGAGGATACGGAGGAATCCAGAGCCAGGATTGAAAATATAGACGAGCTGGTCTCCAAAACAGTTACCTATCAGGAGACGATGGCAGCGGAAGGAAGAGAAGCTGATCTTTCCGGGTTCCTGGAGGAGATCGCCCTGATCGCGGATATAGACACTGTGGACCCGGGCCAGGATTATGTGCTCCTTATGACGCTTCACAGCGCCAAAGGACTTGAATTTCCTTATGTGTATATGGCGGGAATGGAGGATGGGATCTTCCCCAGCAGCATGTGTATTTTTTCCTCGGATCTTTCTGATATGGAGGAAGAGAGAAGGCTCTGCTATGTAGGGATCACCAGGGCCATGAAGGAACTGACGCTGACATGCGCCCAGCAGAGAATGGTAAGAGGGGAAACCCAGTACAACCGTGTTTCCCGGTTTGTGCGGGAAATTCCGAGAGAGCTCGTAGAGATGGGACACACTATCCGGGAACATAAGCCAAAGATCCCGGAGGAGGCCTCCAGCAGAAACAGCTATATGCAGATGCGGATGGCTTTCCAGGCAAAAGCCTTTCAGCCTCAGAATTTTAAAGTGACAAAAGCGGAATCTCTGGATTACGATGTAGGAGATACGGTCCGTCATGTAAAGTTCGGTGTGGGAATTGTAAAGAACATTGTGGAAGGCGGAAGAGATTACGAGGTGACGGTGGATTTTGACAAGGCCGGTGTAAAGAAAATGTTCGCCGGATTTGCAAAACTGAAGAAAATCTAAAATTTTAGATAATTTATGGTAAAATGAAAGGGATAGTGGTATACTAGAAGTTACAAGAAAATGAGTGCAGGTAACAGAAATCAGAAGGAAGAGAGGATGGTACGCACTATGAATATGAATGCGAAAATCGAAGAATTACTGGCGGCTTTAAAGAAAAAGGAAGACGAAAAGCAGAAAAATACAGTCCTCTGGGTACTGGCAATCATTGGTACTGTTGCGGCAGTAACCGGAATTGCATTTGCTGTATATCGTTTCTTTGCTCCGGATTATCTGGAAGACTTTGAAGAAGATTTCGATGACGACTTCGACGATTACTTTGAAGACGAAGAAGAATAAAGGATTGACCAGCAGCTCCGGTTTTACCGGGGCTGTTTTACTTGACGAAAAGGACAGTGTCCGAGCAGGGAGCAGATATCCTAAAATAAAAACAGGAACAGGTGAAGAATGAAAAAAGGCGAGATATATGAAGGAATTATTGAAAAGGTAGAATTTCCCAATAAGGGGTGGATACAGACAGACGGGCAGAAAGTACTGGTGAAAAATGGAATCCCGGGACAGAAGGTAAAATTTGCTGTTCAGAAAAAACGAGGAGGCAGGATCCAGGGGCGTATTCTTGAGGTGCTGGAAAAATCACCTCTGGAGACAAGGGAGCCGGTGTGCGGCGTTTTTCCCCTCTGCGGAGGCTGCATGTACCAGACAATGTCCTATGAAGCCCAGCTTGATATGAAGGAACGTCAGATCAGGGAGCTTCTGGAGCCGGTGCTGATCCAGAGAGGCCAGACAGACGCCCGGGGAAACGCGGACTATATCTGGGAGGGGATCCATGGAAGCCCAAAGGAGTTCGGATACAGGAACAAAATGGAATTCTCCTTTGGCGACGAATATAAGGACGGCCCTCTTTCTCTGGGACTGCACAGAAAGGGAAGCACCTACGACGTGCTGAACACAGATGACTGCAAGCTGGTCCATAAGGATATGACGGAGATTCTGGTGTGCGTAAGAGACTATTTTCGGGAAAGAAATGTTTCCTATTATAAAAAGATGCAGCACACAGGATATCTGAGGCATCTCCTTCTGCGCAGAGGAGTGACTACAGGAGAGATTCTGGTGCATCTTGTTACCACCAGCCAGGAAGAGATAGACCTGGAACCTTTGAAAGAAAAACTGCTGGGTCTGAAGCTGGAGGGAACCATCGTGGGAATCATGCATCTGATCAATGATTCTCTTTCAGATGTGGTAAAAAGTGATGAGACAAGGATTTTATATGGCAGAGACTGGTTTTATGAGACGCTTCTGGGCCTGAAATTCCGGATCAGCACCTTTTCTTTTTTTCAGCCCAATTCTCTGGCGGCGGAAGTTCTGTATTCTGTTGTCCGGGAATATATTGGAGAGACGAAAGGTATGGAAGTCTTTGATCTCTACAGCGGTACGGGAACTATCGCCCAGCTTCTTGCCCCGGTTGCCAGAGAAGTGGTAGGAGTGGAAATCGTGGAGGAAGCTGTCAGGGCGGCAAGAGAAAACGCGGCTCTGAACGGGCTGGACAACTGCAGGTTTATTGCCGGGGACGTATGGAAGACGCTGGACGGCCTGGAGGAAAAGCCGGACGCGATCATTCTTGATCCGCCCAGAGAGGGGATACATCCCAAGGCTCTTCCGAAGATTCTTTCCTATGGCGTAGAAAGAATCGTATATGTATCCTGCAAGGCCACCAGCCTGGCCCGGGATCTGGAAAGTTTTTTGGAGGCAGGCTACCGTCTGGAGAAAGCCTGCTGCGTAGATCAGTTCTGCGAAACAGTCTGGATTGAGACTGTGGTACTGCTGAAAAAAAGCAGAGAGTGACATCATGGAGGGACAAAGTGGAGCGAAAGAAAAAATTTATTGTGAATGTTGTGTTTTATGCCTTGATCTTGGTTCTGGTGTGGGTAGGCTTTAAGTACCTGGTCACGCCGATGATGCCGTTTATCATCGCATTTTTTGTGGCAGCTTTGCTTCAGATACCTGTCAGAAAGCTGAAGATACCGCCGAAGAGAAAAAAACTGGCGTCGATCATTTCCTGTGTGGTTTTTTACGGGATGCTGTTTCTTCTTGTAACGTGGGCAGGGCTGAAGCTTCTGGACGGACTGGAAAATCTGATACGGAAAGTTCCGTATCTTTATAATACAACGGTTGTTCCGGTGTTCGAGACGATTTCCGAATATCTGGAGAAATCTATGGATAATGTACATCCTTCTGTAGCCCACACCATTGAAAATTCTTTTAACGAAATGACCAGCAATCTGGGAAGCTATGTGTCCAGCTTTTCAATGAAGGTGGTGCAGATCCTGTCCGGAGGAATCAGCGGAATCCCGGGATTTGTGATCAAGCTTGTGATCACTGTAGTGGCGACCTTCTTTTTTGCAGGAGATTACGACGGGATACTGGCTTTTTTTAAAAAGTTTTTGAGCCCGAAACAGGAAGCCATGGTCAGCCGGGCAAAATCTTATGTAAAAAACGTATTGTTTATATATATAAGATCTTATACGCTTCTGTTTCTGATCACCTTCGGCGAGCTGTGCCTGGGGCTTTTTATCCTTGGCATCCCCTATCCGGTGCTGATCGCCCTTGGAATTGCCATCTTTGATATCCTGCCGGTGCTGGGAACGGGAGGCATCCTTCTTCCCTGGGCGGCTGTTCTTCTCATTATGAAGGAACATGGTCTGGCGTTCGGCGTGGTCCTGCTTTACCTGATCATTCTGGTGGTGAGAAATATGCTGGAGCCGCGTATCGTAGGAAAGCAGATCGGACTTCATCCGCTGGCTACTCTTGCGGCCTTGTTCCTGGGACTGAAACTCCTTGGGCTGGTAGGTCTTGTTGCTTTTCCGGTGGCGCTTACTGTGCTTGTGAATTTCGGAAAAGAAGAACTGAAGGAAAGGCTGTAGGGAAGAATCAGAAGGAAAAATAGCAGGAAAGGCGGGAAACGAGTATGGCGGAAGAAAAAGAAATCCTGTGCTGTGAGACCGAAGAGATACATGAGGACCTTTTGAAAATTGTAAATGAAACCATGCCGGATGGGCGGGAGATGGACGCTCTTGCAGAGCTTTTCAAGGTTTTCGGCGATCCGACCAGGATCCGTATTCTTTTTATCTTATTTGAGACGGAGGTCTGTGTCTGTGATCTTGCCAAGGCGTTGAATATGACGCAGTCCGCAGTATCCCATCAGCTCAGGATACTGAAACAGAGCAGGCTGATAAAGAACAGAAGAGAGGGAAAGTCTGTTTTTTACTCTCTGGCGGATGAACATGTAAGAACCATCATCGCCCAGGGCCGCGAGCACGTTCTGGAATAACGGCAGGACAGCCTTATCAGGCAGATCCGGGGAAAAGAGGTGACAAAAGCTGAACAAACAGGAAATATACAGGCTTTTATGGGAAAACAGAGAAAGAGATAATGTTCTGGCAACGGTTGTGGAGGGTGAAGGAAACGGCGCCAGATTTTTCTTCTCAGAGGGAAAGCTGCTGGGAGCTACAGAGGAGATGCTTCTGTCTGAGGAAGAAAAAAAGATGCTGGCCTGCCGCAAAGAAAGCGGGCTGGTAGAGCTGGAAAGGCGGAAAATTTTTGTGGAGAGATTAAGAAAACCGGACCATCTGGTGATCTGCGGCGGAGGCCATGTGGCGCAGCAGACGGCTCTTCTGGCAAAACAGACCGGATTCCAGGTGACGGCGCTGGAGGACAGACCCCTTTTTGCCGATGCGATGCGCAGAGCAGGAGCAGACGAAGTGATCTGTGATAACTTTGAAAGCGGTCTGAAAAAGATACAGGGAGGCAGCGGCACTTATTTTCTGATCCTGACCAGAGGACATCGTTACGACGGTATCTGTCTGCGTGCCGTTCTTCAAAAGGAGAGGGCGTATATAGGGATGATGGCCAGCAGAGGCCGGGCCGCCGCTATGAAAAAAGAGCTTTCCGGGGAAGGCGTGTCTCAGGAGACACTGGAGGAACTCCATTCTCCGGTGGGACTGTCCATCCATGCGGAGACCCCGTCGGAAATAGCGGTGTCCATCATCGCGGAGCTGATCATGAATAAAAATAAGAAAAAAAAGACAAGCGGTTATGACGATGCGCTTCTGGACTGTCTCAGAGCAGACCATCCGGAAAACAGGAAGATGGCGCTGGCAACGATCATTTCCAGAAAAGGCTCCGCTCCCAGAGAGATCGGGACAAAGATGATCGTAACGCCGGACGGAAAAACAGTGGGAACCATCGGCGGAGGGTGTATGGAAAACCGGATCCTGCATCAGTGCCTCAGACTTCTGAGAGAAAATACGTCCGCCTTTCCCAACCGTGTGATCCAGGAAAAAATGACCGCTCAGGAAGCAGGGGAAGAAGGTCTTGTCTGCGGAGGAACCATTCAGGTTTATCTGGAGGTATTATAGAACTTCTTCGGGAAGTGTTTTCTGAAAATCATCTTCGGCTGAAGTTTTTGCCGAAAAAAGAAAGTAAATAATACAATAACAGAGAAACCTGTGATATAATAGGGGCATCCAGTACAGAACGAGTACGAACAGCGCTTTTGGGAGAGCGCTGCCAATGAATGGAGGACAGAATTTATGAAAAGAAGAAGTATGATAGCAGCTCTGCTTTGCAGTATGTGCCTGACTGCGGGAACAACTATCCCGGTTATGGCGGATTCCTCTAAGGTAGTGACACTTGGAGCGGATCTGACACAGGAACAGAAGAATACGATGATGAACTATTTTAAGGCGGACGCCAGTCAGGTTCAGATCCTTACCGTTACAAACGCTGATGAAAGAGAATATCTTGGCAACTATATTCCCCTGGAACAGATCGGAACGAGAACTCTTAGCTGCGCTTATGTGAAGCCTACCCAGTCCGGAGGAATTAAGGTGCGTACCGCTAACCTGAATTATGTAACGGGCAGAATGATCGCCAATGCGCTTTCCACTGCCGGAATATCCAACTGCGAGGCTGTTGCGGCCTGCCCTTATGAGGTGTCGGGAACCGGAGCGCTTACAGGCGTAATGATGGCGTATGAGTCCGCCAGCGGACAGAAACTGGACAGCGCCAAGAAAGATCTGGCGACAAAAGAAGTAGTCGTCACCGGAAATCTTGCCCAGCAGGTAGGCGAAGACAACGCCACGAACATCATCAACCAGGCGAAGCTGCAGATCATTGGAAAAAATGTGCAGAATGCAGATGAGATCTATAATATTGTCAATAATATTGCTGTAGAGAACAATGTTACCTTCAGTTCAGACGAAATGGACGCCATTGTGTCCCTGCTTCAGCAGATCGCCCAGCAGAGCTATGATATCGAGCAGATGAAGAATACGCTGGAGGAGATCCAGGAAAGCATCGACAAAGAAGACGAGCCCCAGACAGAAGAAACTCCGGCTCCGGAAGAGGATGGAACTGAGGAAGGCGAAAATGCGGAAGAAGGAACCGACGAAGGTACGGATGATGAAGAAGATATTACCCAGAATGTAGATCCGGACGTTCTCGGCGACGATGTAAAACAAAGCTCCACAGAAGATCCTTCCCTGGCGGAAGAGACTATGGGAGACGATACCGATAATGCAGGAGACGGCTCATCCGAAAACGAAACAGGAATTCCGGAAGCCACAGACGACGGAACGATCCCGGAGGCGACAGAGGACGGAAGCATTCCGGAGGGAGACGGAACAGAGCAGTCCGTTGATGAGACAGTGATCCCGGAAGCCACAGACGACGGAACGATCCCGGAG
>DWVA01000342.1 GCA_019120475.1 Candidatus Blautia intestinipullorum
GCCATTTTTTACCAAAGCCACAAAGTTTTTTACACTACCGGATATACCGTAAAGACAATATAGAGTCTCACAATATTCTTACAGACCAAAATCCTGCCGTTGGAGTCTTAGGCTGAAAGGAGCATTGAAAAGGATCAATATTCGTGTACAAGGAAATAATACGCCCGATAAAAAGCTGACTATGCTCTCTTTTGCGTTGCTTTCATTCCGCCCCCACCTTTCATTTGCATTCTATGTAAGCCCTGCACGCATGATCAGATGCCTTGGCGAAATAGAAACCGACGTCTTTTTGGCTTACAGACCTCAGCCCACAGACTATATCTTAACATCCCCCACCTTACAGAACCCTGCTCACAGATTTCACACGCGGGAATTTCAGCAATTTGCAAGGCAGATAATGAAAGTATCAGTTGTGCACAGACGTAAGACGATACTACCTGAGGATAATGCCGAACATCGCTGAAATTACACAGAGTGGAGCGTGTTGCCCCTTCTACATTAACGTTATGGAAATTTAATAATTGAGATCGTTTCCCCCGCATATGAAATATGGTACAATAAGGAAGTTCTGAAGATGAAGCGGAGCCGTCAGATGAAGCAGGCTCCTAAAACAGAAAACAGAGAATTTTGGAGAGATATATGACAAAATATGAATTTCTTGATATTTTAAACACACAGCTTGCCGGACAGCTTTCCTCCTCCGACACAGCGTCTCATATAGAATATTATCGGAATTACATTGATGCGGAAATAAAAAAAGGACGTAAAGAAAGCGATATTTTAGCGGAGCTGGGAGATCCCCGCCTGATCGCCCGGACGATCATGGATACAAGTCCGGCCTCTCATACCTATGGAGACAGTGAGAAATATTCCGCATCTTCTGAAGACAGTTATTTCTCTGATCCCGAACCTCTATATTCTGAAAGCAGCTCCGGCCGCTTCCGGAAACGCAGCTATCATCTTGATCTGACAACATGGTACGGCAAGCTTCTTGTGATCCTGCTGGCGGCAGTTGTCCTCTTTCTTCTTTTCATCCTTCTGGGAATCCTGATCCCTGTTGCCGCAGTTATCTTTCTGATCATCTTCCTGATTTCCCGTTTCCGGCGATGACAGACACAGACTAATTTTTTCATGGGAAAAAGGAAGAGCTGCGAGAAGCACTTTTACAGCTTTTCGCAGCCCTTGCTCTATTCCTTATTTATTATAAATACAGATTTTTGCGCCTTTTTCTACCTTCTGTATGATCTTAATCATATTACTCTCGCTAACAGAAATACATCCTCCCGTATAAGGATAACTACCTGCACAGTGGAAGAAAATAGCTGATCCCTTTCCATATACTCCTTCTTTATTAAAATCTAAAGCTAACGCATAATTATATTGAGGATTATAGTCAATCAAGTGTTCTCCTGCGCATGAATGAGGATTTTTACGAACATCAATCAATTTATTGTAATATTTTCTATCTGCACACCAGTACAAATATGGATTTAACTTCGTATATGGAATTTTAGCCCCTGGATTATCTTTTCTTCCGAAAGCCATGGTAAAGCCAAAGGTTCCTGTTGGAGTTTTCGCATCTCCGGCCCGTACTTTATTAATACCATTTCTACCCACATATCCCTGACAGGAAAGCGTCTGTTTAAAAACTCCTCCCTTTTTCTCGTACATAAGAATCCTAGCTCTTGTACCGCCCTCATATTGTACAAAAATCAGTTGTTTTACAGTAGAATTATTTTTGTATCTGTCCAACAGTTTTGTCCATTTATCCTGTATTTCTACTGCTACTCCATTAGACGCAAACTTATACTTTTTCCCCTGAACCATTACTGTAGTATTTGAATACATGATTCCTCTGGCATTAAAAAAATATTTTTTGCCCTTTAAAGTTAGCCATCCCGTATGAGCACGTCCATTTGATTTAAAATAGTATGTCCTGCCTCCTATTTTTTTCATTCCGCCCTGGAATCGATATCCGGTTCTTGGATTAAAATAGTAATAATATCTTCCATGTTTCACAAGACCTGTATACATAAAACCTGTAGAAACATTGAAATATCGATAGTTATTATTGCTCAATTTGTACAGACCCGTAAGCATAAAACCTGTTCTTCTGTCAAAATATCTTTTCTGTCCTGTACTGCTGGTCATCCAACCAGTGTACATAACACCAGTACTTTTAGAAAAATATCTTCGCTGTCCAGCAGAATTCTTAATCCATCCCTTGACCTGTACCCCGGTTCTCGTGTTAAAAAAATACTTCCGACCGTTTAGCGTAAGCCATCCTTTATGCGGCCTTCCGTTTTCATAATAGTAGGTTTGCCCCCCCCTGGTAATCCAGCCGTTTCTTGTGGCAGCCTGTGTCTCTACTGTACTATTTGCAGCAAAAAAACAGGCTGTAACTACAAAAACGACTGCGAGGAAAATTTTCAAATTTCTTTTCATACTTTCCTTCCTCCTCTTACATAATATATTTGGTTTGTATTCTGCAAAATAGAATTGCTATTTGCATTATGATTATAACACATCTCTTTGCAAAAAAAAGCGGTTTTTCTGTCTGCTTTTCCAGCTATACTGCTCTGTCCAAAAGCGGTCCGGAAGCCCCTTAGAACTTCCGGTACGGTTTCGGGTTTTCATACTGATTTGACTGCCAGATAATGTTGATAAGCCTGCTGACGCATGCCCGCAGATCTTCCCCGGAAAGGGTTCCCTCCGCCAGTTCTTTTTTCAGATTTTCCCGGTCGCAGACCGCTCCCGGCATAACAAGATCATTTCCTGCACGCATACAGCCCGAAGCTGTACAGTCCGGTCCTGTCTCCGTAGTGGTCCAGTCCGTCATGATCACTCCCTGGAACCCCCATTCGCAGCGGGCAGCCTTTGTACAAAGATCACTGCAGTTGGCGGCATGCACCCCATTGATCAGATTATAGCTCGTCATAATAGACATTGGCTGGGCTTCCTTTACAGCAATCTCAAATCCCTTCAGATAGATCTCACGGAGGGCTCTTTCCGACAGGATACTGTCACTGTTCATCCGGTTGTCTTCCTGATTGTTGCAGGCAAAATGCTTGATCGTCGTTCCGCATCCGGGCACCTGCTGAACACCTCTGGTCACAGCCGCCGCCATTTTTCCGGAAAGGAGCGGATCCTCGGAATAATATTCAAAATTACGTCCGCACAGAGGATTTCTGTGGATATTCATTCCCGGAGCCAGCCATAAAGTCACGCCGAACTCCTCCATCTCTCCTCCGATCATCTCACCGGTTTCTTCCAGCAAGTCCACATTCCACGTCTGAGCCAGAAGAGTTCCCACAGGGATAGCCGTACAGTACTGATAGTAGGCATCGCCCGGTTCTTCCCTGCTTCCCTGATAAAAGATTCCTCCCTCAAAACTGAATTCAAATGGTCTGTTGACAATTTTCCCTTCATATACATGGTAATTCTTCATCAGCCGCAGCCCGGCGGGACCATCCGCCAGAACGATTCCCGCCAGTCCCTGTTTCTCTGCACAGCCGCTTGTCTCTCCTGCCGATCCCGGCACTGCGATGCCGGCGGCGCCAAGATTTCCTCCCTGGCCTTTGTCCGGATCGCCGCTTGCCAGAGACACAAGCTGATCTTCTGTCAAAGTATCCGCAAACTCTGCGGCCTTTTCGGGAATAAGCTGCGCGTTTGTTTTATAAATCACTGTTTCTGTTTTAATGGAATCGCTCTTTATCCTCAAAACAGGCAGCCCTTCTTCCTTTACATATTGAAGAAGCGCTTCTCTCTTCTCTCTCGCCTTTTCCGGCTCTGGTTTCAGCTCCTCCAGTTTTTCTTTTAAAGGACAGATATTGTCTGTTTTCTGCAGCATAACTTCTCTGTCAAGTCGGAGAACAGCTACGGGGTTGGAGGTTTCCAGACTGCTGCCTGCCCATATTACATAATCTCCGGCTTCCATGATCCAGCCTCCGTCCTCCTGACTATAAGAGGCGAGATTCTCCAGAGGAAACTCCAGCAGCATGGTTTCCTTCTGACCGGGCGCGATATCCTCTGTTTTTCCGAAGGCGGCCAGTCTTCTATATTCCTTGTCCAGCTTTCCCTGGGGACAGGTTACATAAATCTGTACAACCTCCCTGCCGCTGTAAGCAGTCCCTATATTGACCGTTTCCGTCTCCACAACAATTTTTTCATTCTCATTAAATACCACAGAAAGAACCTTTGTCCTAAAATCCGTATAGGACAGCCCGTATCCAAAACCGTAGCGCACAGGAACATCAAAGGTATCAAAATACCGATACCCTACATAGATTCCTTCTTTATAATAAGCTTTTTCCGTATTTCCGTTGTTATGAGAAAATTCTTCGCTAAAGGGATAGTCTCCATACCGGTACGCCCAGGTATCCGTAAGCTTTCCGGAAGGAATGACTCTGCCGCTTAAGATATCCGCGAAAGCATGGCCGCCCTCCATTCCCGGCTGTGAGATCTGAAGCAGCGCTTCAATCCTGCCGCAGTTATCCATAAAGGACAGATCTACAGGCCCTCCGGCATTTACCGCCACGATCACATGGGCATACAGTCCGCACAGCTTCTTAATCTGTCTTTTTTCTTCTTCTGACAGAAGATAATCGCCTTCCCGAAAGAAACGGTCAGCTCCCTCCCCCGCAATACGGCTCAGAACATAAACCGCCGTATCCGCGTCGGTTTTTTCCACATCCATCCCTTCCGGCATACGGAAAGGCGAGGAAGAGTAAATATCAAAAAAGTTCCTGCTGTCCCCGCTCTCTTTTACTTTTTTCAGGATCTCATCCCGCCAGGCCTCTCTCGCCTTCCTGTAACGCAGCTCATAGTCCTGTATCCATTCCTCTGTTGTGATCACATATCCGGTGTCCTTCATTCCCTGAAAGATACTTACCGTTTCACGCTCGTTTACATCCCCTGATCCGGTTCCGCCCTTTACAGTTTTCGACGCCCCCACGCCGTATAAAGCTACTTTTGTTCCGGGTTTCAGGGGCAGAAGATTTCCCTCGTTTTTTAAAAGAACCATGCCCTCTGCCGCGGCTTTTCTGGCAAGCTGGCGGTTTACTGTCTCACGAAGAGAGACCGCCTGATCCCTTGTCCCGGGAAAATGTCTTTGCTTCATAACCTTCATAGTGAAATTCCTCCTCCACATCACGCCGGAGTCCTCCGGCATCATACTTGCACTATCTTTATTTTATCTCTCCTCCGCTCTCCATACAACCACAAGATGCCAAATATACAGACTGCACAATTTTTTCTCAATTTATTTGTGCTTACTGTATAAATTTTTCTCTATTTTGATAAATTATTGACAATCATTGAAATCTGTGCTAATATCTTTTCGACAAGAAAAAAACCTCTGACGACTGACGGAAACGTGGACAACCACAGGGGAATCAGAGATTTGCAGCGCCGACCGTCTGGGCAGTATTTGAAGGTTTTCAGATACTGCTCTTTTTTCATACCGGGAAGAATCTTTTTCCGATATGGAACGGCGTAATGCCAAAACGTTTTTCATATGAAAGGAGAAACAACTTATGGGATTCAAAAGTGACATCGAGATCGCACAGGAGTGCGAAATGCAGCCGATTACCGAGATTGCGGCAAAAGCAGGTATTGACGACAAATATCTGGAGCAGTACGGAAAATATAAGGCAAAAATCGACTACAACCTTCTGAAAGAAACTGACAAAGAAGACGGCAAACTGATCCTTGTAACCGCCATCAACCCCACACCGGCAGGGGAAGGAAAGACCACAACAACCGTAGGTCTGGCAGACGGAATGCAGAAGCTGGGCAAAAATGTTATGGTAGCTCTCCGCGAGCCATCCCTTGGACCGGTATTCGGCGTTAAGGGCGGAGCTGCAGGCGGCGGATACGCCCAGGTAGTGCCCATGGAGGACATCAACCTTCATTTCACAGGCGATTTCCATGCCATCGGAGCAGCCAACAACCTTCTGGCAGCAATGATCGACAACCATATCTTCCAGGGCAATGAACTGAACATCGACCCGAGAAAGATCACCTGGAGAAGATGCGTGGACATGAACGACCGCCAGCTCAGGAACGTAGTGGATGGCCTTGGCGGAAGAACAAACGGAATGCCCCGTGAGGACGGCTACGACATCACCGTAGCATCCGAGATCATGGCAGT
>DWVA01000343.1 GCA_019120475.1 Candidatus Blautia intestinipullorum
ACTTTCTTAAGGATCTCCCGCCGTACTACGAAAAAGTGGCAGATATAATTGTTGGACCGGAGAAGATCCAGGTTGAAATCAGGCTTCAGATGAGGCTGGAAATGTTCTTTAAGATCTGTCGTCACTTTATCCTCATCTGTATACACAGCGTCCAGACTGCGATCCCTTCCCAGCGCTTTGGCTATTTCAAAAAGAGCGTTGGGGGCAAGAAGATCATCATGATCCAGAATCCCCGCAAATTCACCGGAGGCCATGGAAAGAGCTGCGTTGGTATTTCCGGCGATCCCCAGATTTTCCGTCAGATCCTGCACGCAGATGCGCTTGTCCCGGGCGGAATATTCTTCCAGCACCTCTCTCATATCCTCGTCCTGGGGACTTCCGTTTGCGATGCACAGTTCCCAGTTCTTATATGTCTGTGCCAGAAGGGAGTCCAGCATCTGGGAGAGAAACAGCTTTGGCGTACGGTAGGCAGGCACCGCTACACTGATCAGCGGTTCATAGTCCAGCCTGCTCCGCCGCTGGCGGTTCAGTTCCGCCTCGTCCGGAACATACGCTTCGTACCAGGGTCCATATGGGACCTCTTCCGGTTCAAAGCGCTCATGGAGACGGATCCAGAATTCTTTCGGACCGTAATGTTTCAGATAACGGAATCCTTTCTGCACAGTATAGGGATTCAGCTTTTTTATCATGCGTCCCCATTGGATCCGGCTTCCTGTATTCTGCTTTTTATCCATATTTATAATCCTCAGATATTGTCGATTTTACATACTTTTTACTTTTCGCCGGGTTTATTTTATCATTGTACCCTGTTTTTTGCAAGGCTATAGAGGTATTTCCTCTGTAAAAGCCGCCAAGAAGGTGTTGAATTACAGAGAAAAATGGGATATGATAGGTTCTGAAACAATCTCCGCAGATCATCTGATTTTTTTCTTTTTTTGCGGAATAATAATTGACAGATCATTCATTGAAAACAGGAGTATATTTATGAAAATAAAAAGATTTTTTGCCGGCCTGCTGGCGGCGGCCGCTGCCTTTTCCCTGCTGCTGCACACACCGGTCAAAGCCGCAGAAGAGACTGCTGCCGCGGGAACGGGCATCACTACCAACAGTATTTCCGGCTGGCCCCAGGGACCTGACATCACCTCTACTGCGGCAGTCATCATGGAGGATTCCACCAATACCATCGTATACGCCAAGAACATGGATCAGGTTCTTTATCCCGGCGCCACGGTAAAGGTGATGACTTCCCTCCTTGCCCTGGAAAACAGCCAGCTTACCGACCAGGTGACTATGACAGCTACCGGCGTGTCCGGCGTTACCGACGGCGGAGCAAATATTTCCGCCCAGTTAGATGAAGTTTTCACCATGGAACAGTGTCTTTACGCCATGATGCTGTCTTCCGCCAATGATATCGCCCTGCAGGTGGCCGAACATATCGGCGGCTCTGTAGACGCCTTCGTCCAGATGATGAACACAAAAGCCTCCGAACTCGGATGCACCAACACGGTTTTCACCAACCCCACAGGGCTTCCGGATGAAAATCAGCATACTACTGCTCACGATATGGCGCTGATCATGAAGGCCGCCATCGACAATGATACCTTCTGTACCATCGCCGGCACAACTTCTTATACCATCCCGGCTACAAACGTATCCGGCGGAGAGCGCGTCCTGACAAACAATTTTTCCATGACAAACAGCGCCAACGCCGCATATTATCAATACTGTCTCGGCGGCCGTGAGGGATATACGGAGGCTTCCGGCAGCACTCTGGTATGCGGAGCCCGCAAAAACGATATCACACTCATCGCGGTGGTCCTTCAGGGAGCTTCCGGCACTACCGGCACAGAGGCGGGAAGTCTGTTGAACTATGGATTTGATAATTTCCAGATGCTTTCTCTGGGAGATACGGATTTCAATATGGTTTCCGGAGGAGATGTCTATGTTCCGTCGGGAACTGCCGCCGACGCCCTTACTGCAGAGGATTCTCCGGCCGAAAACGGACAGACCAGCCGTCAGTACTATTTTAACGGAACGCCTGTCGGAACTGCTGTTATGGCCGCCGTCCAGGAGCAGGACGACAGTCTTGTGCAGGCAAGCCAGCAGAACCTTACAGCCGCTCAGGACTATTCCGCCTCCCATACGGACGTTCCTTATTATGTTATCGGAGGGATTGGAGCTCTTCTTCTGCTTCTTATCCTCATCGTGATCGTAAAAACCGCCAGATCATGACTCTATCCGGCCAAAAATGAAAAAAATTCTTGAAAACATAAGGTATATGCTGTAAAATACAACTTGATATAGGGGAGTAGCCAGCACTGTTTTCGTGCGATTAGGTCAACATTCATGGGTGTAAGCTCTGGCTTAATCTATACCTTTCAAGTAACCGGTATATGACAAGACCTGTGTTCCATTCATGGCAGGGACGCAGGTCTTTTTGATTTCATAGAAAATCAGTACACTTTATCAGAAAAACCTTGATTTCTCATAAAGCAGAACCGTCGTCCAAATCCGGAAACAGGGCACTTCAAAGAGCTGGCAGAAAAAATTTTCCCATATAGTAAGAAGGAGGAACTTATATGGACTTTTTAATTTCAGGCATTACGTCTATCACACCGCAGCAGATCGTAATGTATGTCATCGGCGCTGTCCTGATCTGGCTTGCCATCAATAAAGATCTGGAACCTGTGCTGCTGCTTCCGCTGGGCTTTGGCGCAATTCTGGTAAACCTGCCTGATTCCGGCGTTCTGAACCAGACTCTTGCCGGAATCGGCGAGACCAACGGTATCATTGAATGGCTGTTCGAAGTGGGAATCGAAGCTTCCGAGGCAATGCCTCTGCTGCTTTTCATCGGAATCGGCGCCATGATCGATTTCGGCCCGCTTCTTTCCAACCCCAAGCTGTTCCTGTTCGGCGCCGCCGCACAGTTCGGTATTTTTGCAGCTATCCTGGTTGCCGTATTCCTTGGCTTTGACCTCAAGGACGCCGCATCCATCGGTATCATCGGCGCGGCCGACGGCCCCACTTCCATTCTGGTATCGCAGGTGCTGGGATCCAATTACATCGGGCCCATTGCCGTGGTGGCATACTCGTATATGGCCCTCGTACCCATTATCCAGCCGATCGTTATCCGTCTGCTCACCACCAAGAAAGAACGCTGCATCCATATGGAATATAAGGCGGTCAATGTTTCCAGAAAAGCGAAGATCATTTTCCCCATCGTGGTTACTTTCGTAGCCGGACTTGTAGCTCCGATGTCAGTTTCCCTTGTTGGATTCCTGATGTTCGGCAACCTGCTCCGTGAGTGCGGCGTGCTGAACAATCTTTCCGACACAGCGCAGAATGTTCTTTCCAACCTGGTTTCCCTGCTTCTGGGAATCACCATCGCTTTCAGTATGAAAGCCGACACTTTTGTTAATCCGCAGACTCTGCTGATCATGCTCATCGGTCTAGCAGCTTTTATCTTCGATACAGCGGCCGGCGTGCTTTTTGCAAAGCTTCTGAACCTGTTTACCAAGGAGAAAGTCAATCCGATGATCGGCGCCGCAGGAATCTCCGCATTCCCCATGGCTGCCCGTGTTGTTCAGAGAATGGCTCTCAAGGAAGACCCCAGCAACGTTCTGATCATGCAGGCTACCGGTACCAATGTTTCCGGACAGATCGCGTCTGTTGTAGCCGGAGGCGTTATCTTAAGTGTTGTATCCAGTATTCTGTAATTCCCGCCGGGTTTCCGGCATGATAAACTGCAGATGCTGAGATATGCTCAGGAAAGGAGTATGTATTATGAATATGGAACTTGTAATGCAGGCCCTGGAAGTTATGTGGAAAGGGATGCTGAGTATTTTTACGGTTATTATCATCCTTACGATTCTTGTGTATGTGCTGAATAAGATTCTTAAGGACTGAGAAAAAAATCGGCAAAATTACAGCCGTCTAAACGAAATACCCCGCCGCAGACATGTTGTAGTTCGTGATTTTGCGGCGGGGTATTTTCTTTGACGGCTTGTATATTTATGCCGTATTTTATTTCTCAGCTAATCAGCTAATATCGGCCTGTAACCTGTTTTAAACTCGAGATATGGCTCTGAGCTGTATGGCGCTGTTCAGAGGGTAATAACCGGAATTCTGTTTCATGATACGTATCTGGCTTTGGATACGCCGGTTATATTCTGTAATGTGGAGAGAATCTCATCTCTGTCTCTGTGCGAGTTGTTCCGTACGGAGATTATGGCTTCTTTGCATTCATGTTTTTTATCCAGAAGCTGTACTTCTCCTGTTTTCATTCCCATTTTTTTCACTTCATCATAAATATCCGCAAAGCAGGACGGATCTTCCACGCGGACATAAACGCTGAACCAACCGTCATAAAAGGTGATCCTGTCTTCCAGTTTCTTAAAATATCCTATAATGATATAAACCGCTACAGTCGCTATAACTCCGCATTCAAAAAATCCGATCCCCATGACAAGCCCGATACAGGCGGAAGTCCACAGTCCCGCCGCAGTTGTCAGGCCCCGGATTCTTAATTTTCCGGACACCATGATACTTCCTGCGCCCAGAAAACCAATCCCGCTCACCACCTGAGCGCCCAGCCGCGCCGGATCTCCTGTACCATATTTATAAAATACGTAGTCTCCTGTGATCATCACGATACAGGCCCCCAGGCTTACAAGCATATAAGTACGCATACCTGCCGGCTGGTTGGCTTTTCCTCTTTCCAGACCAATCACCCCGCTGCACACCATTGACATGAGAATCCGCAAAGCCATGGATACAATACTCAATTCATTGATAGATTCTCCCAGAAGCTCAATACTCATGCTAACCTTCCTCTCCGAAAATAATATGACACACGGGCGCAAATGTGAAAACCGGCTGCCACTTTAAGCGCAGCCGGTTCCAGAACCAATCATTTTCTTCTGTCTTTAAGATAATGAACCAGATGATACGTCCAGTCTGTCTGTATGATGTCAAATCCCTTATCTACCAGCCAGCCCCAGCCTTTTTCCGGATCGTCTGTGAAGGAAATATCGTCACTGTGTCCTGCCGTCAGCGGAACACGGCTGGAATATACAAGAGAATTCGCCCAGAGAAGTCTGTTTTTCTTATGCATCATTTCCAGATACGAATCCTGTACAATAGAAGCATCTTCCCTGTCAAACACCAGCTCCGCTCCTACATAATTAATATTCATACTCTCAATTTTCTCGGAAGCGGTATCTTCTTCCATAAAGAAAATCGGCATATATGCCACATCCGGCGCAAAGGTTTCCACCAGCTTCAGCGATTTATCTGAAGTATCACTTTTCAGGAGGATCTGATCCACCATATTATGCCTTCTGACAGCCCGCATCACATCCTCGGTAATATGAATGCAGCGGTCAAGATTCATAATACATTTGCCTTTATAATGTTCCAGTATCTCATCAAAGGAGTTCACTCCCAGAAACGTTTCTTCCAGGTCGCAGTTGCACAGTCTCAGATTCCTGATTTCTTCCGACGTTTTACTTTCAATCTTTATATGCCTGTCCAGATAACACGGCTCTGTTCCCGTATGAAAAACAAAGATTTCTCCATCCAGACTTTTAAACAGATCCATTTCCAGGATATCGGCCCCCTCTTTCAAAGCAAGGTCAAAGGCGGCAATTGTATTCGGCGGAATATTACCGCCGGATGTTCCTCTGTGGGCAGCCACGAGAACACCTTTCTCTTTTCTTAACTGAGCTAAAGATTTCATGCTGTTTTTCCTCTCTTCCTGAATATTTTTTTGACGGTTTCAATCCCTCCGTAACGTCCAAGCCACAGTGCGATCGTAGAAATAATCATCAAAATCACTGTATATACGAAAGCCATTGCCTGGGCTTCTGTAGTAGCCGTCTCGTCGGTAGCCATTTTTATGACGATACCTAATGGCTGGAACAGCGGATGATACAGGAATACTGACAGATCGTATTCCGACAGAAGGCTATTGAAATTCAGCACAATAACAGAGATTACAACCGGCATGATCACTGGGAGAATCACTTTTCTCATGGTATAGAAAGGTTTTGCTCCCATAACCTGCGCCGCCTCTTCCATATTTCCATCCAGGCTGATGAACGCAGCTCTTGTCATCCGGTATGAAAAAGGTATTTTTATTACGATATACGCTACCAAAAGAATGACAGGAGTGGCTACCAGAATCTTATTCGCAAGATTCAGGCGGGCTTCATCATATGTCATCATCAGACCCAACGCGATCATTGTAGACGGAAGGAGCCAGGGTATCAGTATGAACGGCTCATACAGTTTATCCCATTTATGTTTCAGCTTTGTCACGATTCTGGCAACCGCGATACAGATCACCGCTACTATAAACGCTGCCAGAATGGAATATACAATACTGACCAGATAAGGTTTATAAGCTGATGAAGACTGGAAAAGCTTTGCATAATTTTCCAGAGTAAAGGAATCCTTTCGGAGCTGTCCTGTCTTGATCGTCATTCCGTCTGTAAAGGAGAATACCAGGACATTTATGATCAGCAGCATATAAATGATAAACATCACATAAGCGACAATGTGAGCGATCACATTCAGTACCGGATTCTGAATTTTCTGTTTCACCATTTTGGCCTTTGTTTTGGAAACAGAAATATAATTTCCTTTTTTCTCAATTTTCTGCATGATAAACAGAAGGATTGCCGTCGCCAGACCCAGGATAATTGCCAGAAGAGCGGCTATGTCTCTGGAAGTCGTCATATTGCTGAACGTCCGGATCATAGGATTGATAGTCTGAAAATCAGGACCTCCGACGATGAGCGGTCCGGACATGGTACTTAACGCCGCAATAAATGTCAGAATCGTAATCGCAAAGATTGTAGGCATCATGGTAGGCAGAACAATCTTAAAGAGAATCGTACTCTGAGACGGCCCCATGTTTTTCGCGGCTTCAATCGTGTGATAATCCAAACCTCTGATCGCGTTTGTCAGAAACATCATGTGATTGGATGTACCCGAGAAAGTCATGATAAACAGCACCGCTCCAAATCCTATAAACCACTGGGGATTCATATCCGGGAAGAACTGCATCAGTACTTTTGTCACAATTCCGGTTTCACCGTATACAAATTTGTATCCGGTTACAAGCACTACGCCGCTGTAGATCAGTGTAGTCATAAATCCCATACTGAGTATCTTCGAGCCTTTGATATCAAAGTATTCTGTAAACAGCACGATCAGGATACCCGAAATATTTACAGTAATTATAGAAGCCACTGCCAGAATAAAACTGTTTTTCAAACTGCTTATGGCTCTCGCAGATTTTGTAATTTTTTCAACAGCTTCCAGAGAAAACTGACCGTCTTTGACAAACACCCGGAAAATCAGATTGATATTCGGAAATACCAGGAAAGAAAAAATGAACCATATCAGAACGATCTTCAGGATCAGCCCCGGTATATTTATCGTCCCGTCCTGTATTTTTGCTTTCAATTTCCCCATAATTCTTTCCTCCTTCAGAACTGCATGATATCA
>DWVA01000344.1 GCA_019120475.1 Candidatus Blautia intestinipullorum
AGGTAAACCGAAAAAAATCAGATCAGAACACAAAAACCACTTTATAACTCAATAACTCATAAACGTGATTCAGACTTTTTATTGTTGAAATAGCCATTTAAAAATGATAGTATAAGTTTGGGTTGTCTTTATGTTGTTAATAAGGCAATGAATCTTTAAGAATTACGTAAATCTGAATATATCCACATATACCCACATATATTCAGGCATACTTTTATAAAATGGGATCTTTCCCTTAAAAATAAAGTGTGTAAATCGGGTTTTTTGAAGGATAAAAAAACGGCGCAAAGCCTTGAAAATAAAGGGGTTTGAAATTATAATATGACTTTATCACCAATGATGCGTGAATATTTGAAAACAAAAGAGCAGTATAAAGACTGTATCCTATTTTATCGTCTCGGCGACTTTTATGAAATGTTCTTTGACGACGCTCTGACCGTAACAAAGGAACTGGAGTTGACTCTGACAGGCAAAGACTGCGGACTGGAAGAACGGGCCCCCATGTGCGGGGTCCCCTTTCATGCTGCCGAGACTTATATCAAACGGCTTATTGAGAAGGGATATAAAGTAGCCATCTGCGAACAGGTGGAAGATCCAAAAAAAGCAAAAGGACTGGTAAAAAGGGAAGTCATCCGTGTGGTGACTCCCGGAACCACCCTGGACGCCGCTTCTCTGGATGAAACAAAGAACAATTATCTGATGTCTGTCGTTTCTGTGGAGGATCAGTTTGGCTGCGCCATTGCCGATATTACCACAGGAGACTGCTTTGTGACAGAAGTGGGCACGCCGGCAAAGCTTCTGGATGAGATCAACAAATTTGTTCCGGCAGAAATCATCTGCAACGATGCTTTTCTCATGAGCGGCATTGACACGGAGGACCTGAAAGATCGCATGGGCATCTGTATTTTCTCTCTGGATCCCTGGTATTTCGACGACAGTCTCTGTCAGAGAACACTGAAAGAACATTTTCATGTAAACCAACTGGAGGGGCTCGGCCTGGAAGACTATGACAGCGGCGTCATCGCTGCGGGAGCGTTATTTGTTTATCTTCAGGAAACACAGAAAACGGCTCTTTCTCATATGGCTACCATCCATCCCTACACAGCGGAAAAATTCATGCTGATCGACAGCTCCAGCCGCAGAAATCTTGAACTGGTGGAAACACTGAGGGAAAAAAATAAAAGAGGCTCTCTCCTCTGGGTTCTGGATAAAACAAAGACTGCCATGGGAGCACGTACCCTGAGAGCCTATGTGGAACAGCCGCTGATCGATTCCCAGGAAATAAACCGCCGTCTTGAGGCTCTGGAAGAATTAAACAAAAGCCCGATGGATCGGGATGAGATCCGGGAATATCTGAACCCGGTACATGATCTGGAACGTCTCATCAGCCGCATCAGCTATCAGTCAGCCAATCCCAGGGATATGGTTGCCTTTGCCTCTTCTCTGGAAATGCTTCCTTTTATCCGGCAGATCCTGCAGAATTATCATTGCCCTATTCTTCAGCAGATCTATCAGGATATGGATCCGCTTACAGATATCGCGGACCTGATCAAACAGGCTATTACCGACGAGCCTCCTATGGCATTGAGAGACGGAGGGATCATACGGGAAGGATATAATGAAGAAGTGGACAAATTCCGCCGTTCCCGCACAGACGGAAAGAAATGGCTGTCTGAGCTGGAAATGCGGGAAAAAGAGCGTACCGGGATCAAAAATCTGAAGATAAAATATAACCGCGTATTCGGGTATTCTCTGGAAGTCACAAATTCTTTCAAAGATCTTGTCCCTGACAATTACATCCGCAAGCAGACACTTACCAATGCGGAACGGTATATTACCCAGGAACTTAAGGATCTGGAAGATTTGATCCTTGGTGCGGAAGACCGCCTTTATACTCTGGAGTACGAGCTGTTCTGCGAGGTGAGAGACAAGGTAGGCGCAGAGGTAACACGTATCCAGCGCACTGCAAAGGCAGTGGCCGCGCTGGACGTTTTTGCCTCCCTTGCGCTTGTTGCCCAGAGAAATAATTATGTCCGTCCCAAGATCAACGAAAACGGCGTGATCGATATAAAAAACGGACGCCATCCTGTAGTCGAGCAGATGATCGAAAATGATATGTTCATCGCAAATGACACCTATCTGGATAATCAGAAAAAACGTGTCTCCATTATTACCGGGCCGAACATGGCGGGAAAATCCACCTACATGCGTCAGACGGCGCTGATCGTATTGATGGCTCAGATTGGAAGTTTTGTTCCTGCTGAAAAGGCGAATATCGGGATCGTGGACAGGATTTTCACCAGAGTAGGCGCCTCCGACGATCTTGCCAGCGGCCAGAGTACCTTTATGGTAGAGATGACAGAGGTAGCGAATATCCTGCGGAACGCCACGTCCAAAAGTCTTCTGATCCTGGACGAGATCGGAAGAGGAACCAGTACCTTCGACGGTCTTGCCATTGCCTGGGCGGTGATCGAGCATATCAGCAGCCCAAAACTCTGCGGGGCGAAAACACTTTTTGCCACCCACTACCATGAACTTACCGAGCTGGAAGGAAAAATCGCCGGCGTTAACAATTACTGCATCGCTGTCAAAGAAAAAGGCGATGATATTGTTTTCCTGAGAAAGATCGTAAAGGGCGGGGCGGATAAAAGCTACGGCATCCAGGTGGCAAAACTTGCCGGAGTTCCTGAGTCCGTGATCTCGCGGGCAAAAGAACTGGTGGAAGAATTAAGCGACGCGGATATTACCGCCGCTGTAAAAGATCTGACCGCTCCAAAAAAGAAGCAGAAGATCGTATACGATCAGGTAGATATGGCGCAGATGTCTCTGTTTGATACAGTACAGGACAACGACATTGTAGAGGAGATCAAGGAACTGGATCTTACGAATCTTACGCCCATGGAGGCGATGAATATTCTTTATAATCTGCAGAACAAGATCAGAAACAGATGGTAACATAGTTTATCTATACAGGCAAAAGGAGGAAACGCCTTGAAAAAAATTGCTGTTTTGGATCAGAATACCATAGACAAGATCGCGGCAGGAGAAGTGGTAGAACGTCCTTCTTCTGTTGTAAAAGAGCTTGTGGAAAACGCCATCGACGCAGGAGCTACCGCCGTTACGGTGGAGATCACAGACGGCGGCAAAAAACTGATACGTATTACGGACAACGGCTCCGGTATAGAGGCGGATCAGATTCCCCTTGCCTTCTGCCGCCACGCTACAAGCAAAATTGAAAAAGTGGAGGATCTGGAGCAGATTACTTCTCTTGGGTTCCGGGGCGAGGCGCTTTCCAGTATCGCGGCCGTTTCCCAGGTAGAACTGATCACCAAGACCCCTTCCGCCATTACCGGCTCCAGATATATTATCGAAGGAGGGACCGAACGGTCTCTGGAAGAGCTGGGCGCTCCCGACGGCTCTACCTTTCTGGTAAGAAATCTCTTTTATAACACACCTGCGAGAAGCAAATTTCTGAAATCTGATGTGACGGAAGCAAATTACATCCATACGCTGATGGAACAGCTTGCTCTTTCCCATCCGGAGATTTCTTTTAAATATATTCAGAACAAACAGGTAAAACTTCACAGCTCCGGAAATTACAATGTAAAGGATGTTATTTACAGCGTATACGGAAAGGATATTACAAAAGCACTCCTGGAAGCGGATTATGAAAATGATTTTATGAAGATCACCGGATTTGTGGGAAAGCCGGAAATCGCCAGAGGAAACCGCGGCTTTGAGAATTATTATATCAACGGCCGTTATGTAAAAAACAATATCATTACAAAAGCTATCGAGAATGCGTACCGCGGCTTTCTGATGCAGCATAAATTTCCCTTTGTTTCCCTGCAGATGGAAATGGAGGGAAACGATCTGGACGTAAACGTCCATCCAGCCAAAAGAGAAGTCCGGTTTGCGAGAGAGCAGGAAGTATACGAGGCTGTTTACGATACGGTAAGGAAGGCCCTGACAAAAAAAGAAATGATCCCTTCTTTTACAATAGGAAAAGAAGAGAAAACACCCCGGCAGGAGGTTTCAAAACCGGCGGACATACCGGAACCCTTTGAGACAAAACGGCGGGAAACGGTATATGAAAGGAACAGACCACTGCGGGAAACCTCAGCAACATACAATGCGAAAATTTCTGAGGATACAGCGCCCGCGAAATATAACAATACAGAATTTTCCAGAAATACAGATTCGCAGAACCTTCCTGCCGGGGCAACCTCTTCCGCCCCGGACAACAAGGCAGTTTTTTCCAGGGAGGAAGAGGCCCTGTTTCACGGGACGCTCCATCAGGCTTTGAAAAACAAGGAGACCTGTTCCGAACCGGAGAACGCCCGGCTCCAAAAAACATCTTCTCCGGAGCTGGTTCCAAAAGAGAGTCAGAGGACTCCTGAAAAAGCAGATGAAAAGACCGCCGTTTCCAAGAGTTCTCCGAAACAGATGGAGCTTTTTGAGGAAAAGCTGCTTGCTCCTGAATCACGGAACAAGATACACCTGATCGGACAGCTTTTTGACACCTACTGGCTGGTTCAGTTTGGAGAATATTTTTATATCATTGACCAGCACGCGGCTCACGAAAAGATCTATTATGAAAAATTCGTAAAAGAATTCCGGGAGCACACTACAGTTTCGCAGTATCTGAACCCTCCTATGATCGTAACCCTGAATCTTCAGGAGGAGACGGTCCTGAAAGCCAATGAAGATTATTTCCGGCAGTTCGGATTTGAGATCGAGCATTTCGGAGGGAAAGAGTACTGTATCAGCGCAGTACCTTCCAATCTTTACGGTCTCACAGAAGAACAGCTTTTCCTGGATATGCTGGATCATCTGTCAGATGCCAAGGGAAAAGATCTTTTTGAGATTTTTGCCCAGAAACTGGCGACAATGGCCTGCAAAGCGGCGGTAAAAGGAAACCATTCCATGTCGCCGCTGGAAGCGGAAAAGCTTATTGATCAGCTTTTAAAGCTGGATAACCCTTATCACTGTCCTCATGGACGTCCTACGATCATTTCCATGACAAAGACAGAGTTGGAAAAAAAGTTTAAGCGAATCATATAGGAGGCAGTATGAAGAAGCCACTGATCGTTCTTACCGGCCCTACGGCCGCCGGAAAAACAAGCCTTTCCATTTCTCTTGCCAAGGCAGTAAACGGTGAGATCATCTCGGCGGATTCCATGCAGGTGTACCGGGGAATGGATATCGGCTCTGCAAAGATCCGGCCG
>DWVA01000345.1 GCA_019120475.1 Candidatus Blautia intestinipullorum
ATAAAAGGATATTTATGTCTTTCAGACTTAATTTATATTTTGAAACGATGACTCTAGGGAACCGGGAGAACAAAACATGGATAAAGTTATAGAAAAATGGGATGAAATTCTGCAGACTGTAAAAGTAGAATATGACGTTGCCGACGTCGCGTTCAATACATGGCTGAAACCTTTGAAAGTTTATGAAGTAAAGGATAATGTAGTTACAATCCTTGTTCCTTCAGAGCAAATGGTACTGATCAATATTATTACAAAAAAGTATAAACTTCCGCTGCAGGTAACAATCTGTGAAATAACAGGAATGGAAAGCTGCGAAATTAAATTTATCCTTCCGGAAGATGTACCGAAAAAAGAAAATACTTCTTATAATAATGCGTCTGCCTCTGAATCCCTTCGTGACCAGCGCTGCGAGGAAGCTCATCTGAATCCGAAATATACTTTTGACTCTTTTATTGTGGGAAGCAACAACAAGTTTGCCCAGGCAGCGGCTCTTGCGGTAGCGGAATCACCGGGGGATACCTATAATCCTCTTTTTATTTACGGAGGAGCAGGACTTGGAAAGACCCATTTGATGCATTCCATTGCTCATTATATTATCGAACATGATGAAAACAGCAAGGTTCTGTATGTAACAAGTGAGGAATTTACAAACGAATTGATCGAAACCATCCGTAACGGAAATAATTCCGCAATGTCGAAATTCCGGGAAAAATACAGAAATATTGACGTGCTTCTTGTAGACGATATTCAGTTTATTATAGGAAAAGAATCCACCCAGGAGGAATTTTTCCATACGTTCAACAGTCTGCACGGAGCCAAAAAACAGATCATTATATCCTCGGATAAACCGCCGAAAGATATGGAGATCCTGGAAGAACGTTTCCGTTCACGGTTTGAATGGGGACTTATCGCCGATATCACCCTTCCTGATTATGAGACACGAATGGCGATCCTGCATAAAAAAGAAGAACTGGAAGGCTATAATATTAATGAAGAAGTTATAAAATATATAGCAACCAATATAAAATCCAATATCCGTGAACTGGAGGGCGCCTTTAATAAAGTAATGGCAAGCTCCAAGCTTGAAAAGAAAGAAGTTACCCTTGAACTTGCGGAGCAGGCGCTGAAGGATATCATATCTCCGGATCAGCAGAAGGTCATTACTCCTGAATATATCATTTCTGTAGTGGCTGAACATTATCATGTAACAGTTGCCGATCTCTGCGGAAACAAAAGAAGTTCCAAGATCGTGACTCCGAGACAGATAGCCATGTATTTATGCCGGGACATTATCGACACTTCCTTAAAGACCATAGGCAAACACCTCGGAGACAGGGATCACACTACAGTTATGCACGGGATAGAGAAAATAGAAAAAGAAATCCAGACAAACGACAACCTGAAAAACTCAATAGAAACTTTAAAGAAAAAAATTAATCCACAGGGTTAAGCAGTTTATCCACATACGAAACCAGCAGTTTTACACGACTTTATACAGTTTGAAAATCCTTTATTTTCGGGCTTTATGAAGGTTTTTCACATATTCACAGCCCCTAAGGCGGCTACGGCGGATTTCTTTTATATTATATTCTATAAAGGCAATTTTCAAACAGAAAGGAAGTTATACACACTATGAAAATCATCTGTTCCAAAAACAATCTATTAAAAAGCGTTAATATATCTTTGAAAGCTGTTCCTTCAAAAACCACAATGCCTATTTTGGAATGTATTCTTATAGATGCTTCAACAAATCATATTAAATTTACTACAAACGATATGGAGCTTGGTATTGAAACTATTGTAGAAGGACAGATTGCTGAAAAAGGAAAAATTGCCCTTGACGCAAAGATTTTCTATGAAATCATACGCCGGCTTCCTGATAATGACGTAACAATTCATACGGACAGCAATTATGTGGCTACGATCACATGTGAAAAAGCAAAATTTACAATTCCCGGAAAAGACGGCGAAGATTTTGCATATCTTCCTTTAATTGAGAGAGAAGAATCGCTTACAATCTCTCAATTTACATTAAAAGAAATGATTCGTCAGACACTTTTCTCTATAGCTTTAAATGATAATAACCGGTTAATGACCGGTGAACTATTTGAAATAAAGGATAATTGTCTGAAAATAGTATCTCTGGACGGCCATCGTATATCCATTAGACGCATGCCGCTTAAACGAGAATATTCTGACAAAAAGATTGTCGTTCCTGGAAAGACACTCAGCGAGATCAGTAAAATTCTTTCCGGAGAGGTTGACGATCAGGTAAGCATCTATTTTACAAAGAACCATATACTTTTTGAATTCAATCAGACAATAGTTGTTTCACGTCTGATCGAGGGAGAATATTTCCGTATAGATCAGATGCTGTCCAGCGATTATGATACAAAGCTCAGTATCAATAAAAAGGAATTTCTGGACTGTATCGACAGAGCCACTCTTCTTGTCAGAGAGGGCGACAAAAAACCGATAGTAATAGATATTACCGACGGCAGCATGGAGCTCAGGATCGATTCCGCAATGGGATCCATGAATGAAGAGATAGATATTGTGAAAGAGGGAAAAGATATTACGATCGGGTTTAATCCGAAATTCCTGATCGACGCTTTGAAAGTTATCGAGGATGAAACAATTACCATGTATTTGATGAATCCGAAAGCGCCCTGCTTTATCAGAGATGATGAAGAGACATACACATATCTGATCCTTCCGGTAAATATCAGTCAGAATCAAACAAGATAAGGAGTGTTTAAATTGGAAATCACCATCAGGGACGAATTTATCAAACTTGGACAGGCTTTGAAGCTTGCGGGGGTCGTAGAGGACGGTGTGGAAGCCAAATATGCTATTCAGGACGGAATGGTAAAGGTAAATGGTGAGACAGATTTAAGAAGAGGCAGAAAAGTGTATGAAGGAGACGTAATCTCCTTCCAGGATAAAGAAATAAAAGTGATCAGATAAGAGATGTATATTGAATCTGTACAATTAAAAAATTTCAGAAACTATCAGTCGCTGGAACTGAAGCTGGATCAGGGAACAAATATTTTTTACGGAGACAACGCCCAGGGAAAAACAAATATTCTGGAGTCTGTATATCTGTGCGGAACAACGAAATCTCACAGGGGAAGCAAAGACAAAGAAATCATACGATTTGGAGAAGAGGACGCCCACATCCGTATGAAGGTAGTAAAGGATGGGCTTTCCTACAAAATCGATATGCATTTGAGGAAGAATAAGGCAAAGGGCGCCGCTATCAACGGACTTCCCATACACAAGGCAAGAGAATTGTTTGGCATCGTAAATCTTGTGTTTTTTTCTCCGGAGGATCTGAATATCATCAAAAACGGACCTGGGGAAAGAAGAAGATTTATGGATCTGGAACTATGCCAGCTTGATCAGATATATCTTACGGATCTTGCGGGATACAATCATATTGTAAATCAGAGAAACCGGCTGCTCAAGGATCTGTATTCCAATCCGAAGCTTAAAGATACACTGGATATCTGGGATATTCAGATGCTGCAGTACGGAAGAAAGATCATTGAAAAAAGAATGAGGTTCGTAGAGGAGCTGAATTCCATTATCTGTGAGATACACCGAAACCTTACGGGAGGAGAGGAAAATCTGGAGGTGCTTTATGAGCCAAGCGCTCAGGCCGGCATGTTTGAAGAAATCCTTAAGAGGAACAGAGAAAAGGATATGCGGCTGAAAATGACGTCTTCCGGACCTCACAGAGACGATCTCTGTTTTCGGGTAAACGGCATAGACATACGAAAATACGGTTCTCAGGGGCAGCAGAGGACGGCGGCTCTTTCGCTTAAGCTTTCTGAGATATATCTTGTAAAAGAAAAAATAAAAGATACGCCGGTTCTGCTTCTCGACGATGTGCTTTCTGAACTGGACAGCAACAGGCAGACATATCTTCTGGACAGCATCCACGATATACAGACATTGATCACCTGTACCGGTCTGGATGATTTTATCAGCCACCAGTTCCACATCAATAAGGTATTCCGGGTAATAAAGGGAGAGGTTTTTAACCCTGTTCATAAATCATAAAGTATTTTGACAAGGCCTACCGCTTATGTTAAACTTGTTGTAACTTGTTGTAAATACGGAAAGTTGGTGAATATATTGGATAAAGAGGAATTTCGGATAAAACTGGAAGAAATCAATCGTCTTGTAGAAAAGAAAGACTACAAGAAAGCAATGGAGGTCGTGGACAGTATCGACTGGAGACGCGTGAAAAACGTCCGTAATTTATGCGTAGTCGGTGAAATTTACGCGGCAAACAAGCGGTATGAGGACAGTAGGGAAATTTTTCTGCTGGCTTATCACAGAGCGCCCATTGGAAAGAATATTTTATACAGATTAATTGAAGTCTCTTTGAAAATGAAGGATGTGGACGAGGCCACAGAATTTTATGAGGAATATCTTGAGGTCGCTCCGAACGACAGCACTCAGTATATTCTGAAATATAAGATCGCCAAGGCAAAGCAGGCTCCGCTGGAGGAGCAGATCAGGATCCTTGAAGATTATAAAGAAAGAGAATTCACAGAACGCTGGTCCTATGAACTTGCGAAGCTGTATTATCAGAACGGAGATATGGACAAATGTCTGGATCTCTGCAATGAAATGATTCTCTGGTTCAGCGACGGCAAGTATGTGTTAAAGGCTCTGGATCTGAAGAACAGAATGGGGCAGCTTACGGGAGCTGAAAAAGAAAAATATGAAAAGCAGTTCATTCCGAATCTGACTACAGTGGATCAGGCTGCCGGAAAAGAAAAGAAAGAGCCGGAAGACGAGGAAGAAAAAACAGAAGAGTCCTCTTCAAAAGAAGACGCGCCTGTAATTGAAAGCGTTCTTATTGACGAAAGAGATGTGAACAGCGCGGAAAGCCTTCAGGAAAAAATATCCAAAGGAATACGGGATATCTTTAACGGAAAGAAGAAGGACACGGACGAAGAGCTTACCAAAGTAGAAGAAGAGATGCAGGAGGACCAGGTACAGGAAGAAATGATCAAGGATATTTCTTCCGAGGAAAATATGGAGGATGTTCCTGCTCTTGAGCCTGAGGATGCTTCCGTACAGCCGGAGGATGTAGATACCCGTCCGTCCGTCGCTGAAAAGGAAACGTCTGCCGGAAACAAGGAGAGCAAGATCAAGGTTCCTGAGCTTGAAATTCCGGAATCTATGAAGAACTTTGGAATGGAAAATCCGCTTCATACGGAAATTCCAAAAGCTCCTGATATTGTTCTTCCGGATGCGGAAAAGAAAACTCTGGAATCAGAGGATGATCTGGAATTTAATCTTGAGGATACGATACTTGCAGCGGCGACAGCTCAGGGAATTGAGATTCCGGAAGAGAATCAGGTGAAGAAGCCTGCGCCGGAAAAGGAAGAAACAGCAGAAGAAGATTCTGAGGATTATATGACAGAGGAAGATCTTCGCAGCGCGGAAGAAGAATTTCTCAATGGTCCTGCAGGAAAAAAACAGGACAGAACAGAGACTTCGGAAGAAGATGCGGATATCTATTATGACGAGCCGGAGGAAGATTTTGTTGATGAAGATTCAGACGGCGATGGAGAAGTCTTTTATGAAGGCGGTCAGGACGAGGATGATTTCTACGAAGAAGACGAAGAAATGTACGACGATGTCCAGGACGAACCGGATTATGAAGATGACGATCTGGATGACGAGGAGTTTTACGGAGAGGAACAGGACGAAGACGACATAGAAGAATATGATGAGGAGCCGGAAGAGGAATACGAAGAAGAGTTTGACGACGATTTCGGCGAAGAGGACGAATTTGGGAATATAGACGATTACGAGGAAGACGACGAACTTGACGAGCTTCCCGTAGTCAGCCGCAGGCCCCTTCCGGAAAAGAAGCGTGCGTCCGTTCAGAAAACGGCGGAAATAAAGAAACCTGACAGAAACAGACGTACCGTATTTGCCGAGGAGGAGAGAAAGCCTGTAAGAAAGGCGGCTTCCGCACCGAAAAAGAGACCGGCAAGAAAGCTTACGGAAGAAGAAAGACTGGAGAGATTCGTAGATTCCATTAATCCGGACGACGGCAAAAGGGATATTATTCCAAGAAAGAAAGAACTTACGGAAAATGAGAAGAAGCTGTTTACATATCTGGCGAAAGTGCCCGGATTAAGAGAACAGATCATAGCGGCTCTCTGTGATGTGCAGATGGCGGCAGCAGACAAAACGTCCAAGACAGGAAACGTTATTGTTATGGGCGGCCGTGAAACAGGAAAAACAAGGCTTATTTCAGCGCTGATCCCTGCAATCTGCAAAGAGTTAAATCTGGAAGCTGCAAAAGTTGCCTATGTCTTTGCAGAGCAGATCAACGGCAAAAACATTGCTGAGATCGTCCGCAAAATGTCAGGAGGCTTCCTTGTCATTGAAAACGCCAACAAGCTGAAGAAAGAAACGGTAAATCAGTTGAATAAGGCAATGGAATTCCGGACAGACGGAATGATCGTGATTCTGGAAGATGAAAAGATCGGCATGAGAAAGCTGATGGCAAGATTCCCGAAATTTACGTCAAAATTTACGTCTCTTATCAATATTCCGGTATTTACCAATGATGAGCTTGTAAATTTTGCAAAGGTATATACAAGAGAAAACGGATATACCATTGACCAGATGGCAATGCTTTCTCTTTACAATCTGATCAGTACCAACCAGAAGGACGATCAGCCGATGAACGTAGGAGCTGTGAAGGAAATCATTGACAATGCCATTTCTAAATCAAAGGGAGGCATCCGTAAGCTGAAACGCAACATTTCCAAAAAGAGAACAAACGCCGACGGTTATGTAGTTCTCTATGAGAGAGATTTTAACTAGAACAGAATAAAGGAAGTATAAATTATGACCAGACCTTATCTTGGAAATCCGAAAAATACCATTGAAGTTCTTCAGAAATATGGATTTGTTTTCCAGAAAAGGTTTGGTCAAAATTTTTTGATCGATACGCATGTTCTGGAAAAGATCATCCATGCTTCAGAAATAACAAAAGATGATTTTGTATTGGAAATAGGGCCGGGGATCGGTACGATGACCCAGTATCTGGCGGAGGCGGCAGGTCAGGTGGCTGCTGTGGAAATAGACAGCGCGCTGATCCCGATCCTGAAAGATACGCTGAAGGACTGGGACAACGTGACGGTTATTCACGGGGATATTCTGAAAACAGATATTCAGAAGCTTGCCCGGGAAAAAAATCAGGGCAGACCTATAAAGGTTGTGGCGAATCTTCCCTACTATATCACCACGCCTATTATCATGGGATTGTTTGAAAGTCATGTTCCAGTGGCATCCATTACAGTAATGGTACAAAAAGAGGTGGCCGACCGTATGCAGACAGGGCCGGGTTCCAAGGATTACGGCGCCCTGTCTCTGGCTGTACAGTATTATGCCCGACCGGAGATCGTGGCGAATGTGCCGCCAAACTGCTTTATGCCAAGGCCAAAGGTAGGAAGCGCGGTAATCTGTCTTCGGAAACATGAAGCCCCTCCTGTTCAGGTGGAAGATGAAAAGCTTATGTTCCGTCTGATCAGAGCTTCTTTTAACCAGCGAAGAAAAACTCTCGTAAACAGTCTGAAGAATTCCGCAGAACTTTCTTATTCAAAAGATCAGATTGAGAAGTGTATGGAAAAATGTGGATTTTCTATGACGGTAAGGGGAGAGGCTCTTACTTTGAAACAGTTTGCTGATCTGGCAAACGCATTTTCCTCTCTGGAAAGCATCAGCGGGAAAGAATAGAGATTATAAATAAAAAAGCGTTTAGACAGATAAAAAGCATCCGGTGGCTGGTCGGATGCTTTTTATAATGTATTTATTAAATTTAAAAGGAAGGAGAGTTGATTACCTTGATGGGTAATCAACATATGAAAAAGAAAATTATAAAAATAATGTTGGCTGTATTATTTTTACAAGCTTAGTATACTTACAAATTATGATGTATTCATGTGTAACTTATGAAAAAATAGTGAACGTTTATCAAAAGAATTATGAATAACAAAAACTGGAAAATAAGGAAAATGGTACTGTTCACAAAAATTTTACAGCATTTCTTTTCTGATGTGTTATAATGTGGAACGTACCGGAAAACAGTAATTTGTTATGGTTATTCAGGAGGTAAAAGAAAATGAAAATAAAAAAATTAAGCGCATTGATTCTGGCAGGAGTGCTTTCCTGTACTGCACCTTCTATGGTGTATGCTGAAGATTCCGCAGATGCGGCAGTAAGTCAGGCTGTAGATATTCTTTCTGAAAGCGGTGTGGACGAGCTTTTGGCTGACCCGGATACCGTCGTAGATCTGATCGTCGCAGCAAAAGATACCTTAGGCCAGGTAGACGTATCAGACGAGCAGATTTCCAGCGCTCTGGATACTGCGGCTTCCAGTCTGGGAGTTTCTCTTTCCGATTCTGAGAAGAGTACTCTTATCAAACTGTATCATCAGTTCCAGGATATGAATATTGATGAGGATCAGCTCAGGAGCCAGATCACAAAAGTCTATGACAAGCTGGAAAGCCTTGGCATCACCAAGGAAGATGTGAAGGGAATCCTTGGCAAACTTGTGGATGTTGTGAAAAGTATCCTTAATTAAAAAGAATAAATATACATTACTATGAAAAATATACAACAAATATAAATTGTGTGAAAAATATTTATGTGTTATTTTTATAAAAAACGAAGGATAAAATAAATAAAATTGTGCAAATACACGAAAGATTCATGCTTTGTTCATATTTTATTCATATTTTGTTGCTATGATATTTCTAGTTCGTAAGAACAGTGTCATGACGTTGTAATGTTCTTCATTACACATAAATTTTTTCATAATAATTGCCCCGGTAAACCACTGCCGGGGCACTCCTCGTTTTACAGGAGATTTACAGGAAAAACGGCTGCCAAAGGCAGTCTGGATCCGGCGAACAAAGAGGACACGTCCCCTTTGTTCTTTTTTATTGACAAAAACATATGGAAATCTGATAAAGTATGATAAAATAGAAAGAAAGCTGGAAAACAGTCAGATACAAAAAGTATATAAAAGGAGCTGTATATCATGTCAGAAACAATGAAAGACTATGAAAAAGAACTGGAAGAATCTATGAAGAAGATTGAGGAAGGAGATATCCTGACCGGTACGGTTATCAGTGTGGACGAGAAGGAAGTGGTTCTGGATCTGAAATATTATGCAGAGGGCGTGATACCGGCAGAGGACTACAGCAGGGAGCCAGGCTTCAATCTGAAGGAAGAAGTGCATCCGGGAGATGAGGTTTCGGCTACAGTAGTCAGAAAAGACGATGGAAACGGAAATATTCTTCTCTCCAGAGTGGAGGCGTCTGACGTGCTTGCCTGGGAAAAGTTAAAAGAATATAAGGAATCGGGACAGGTTCTCGACGTTGTGGTAAAGGGAATCACAAACGCCGGCGTAATTGCCTATGTAGAGGGCGTCAGGGGATTTATCCCGGCGTCAAAATTAGCGTTGAATTATGTGGAAGATACGGAAGAATATCTGAATAAGCCTATTCAGGTTCAGGTAATCGATCTGGATAAGGAAAGCAAAAAGCTGATCTTATCCGCAAAAGAAATCCTGAGAGAGAAGGCGGAAGAAGAGCGCAAAAGAATGATCTCCAATGTACAGGTCGGCCTTGTGACAGAGGGAACGGTGGAGAGCCTTCAGCCTTACGGCGCTTTTGTAAATCTTGGAAACGGTCTTTCCGGTCTGGTCCACATTTCCCAGATCTGTGAAAAAAGAATTAAAAAGCCTTCGGAAGTACTTTCCGTAGGCGATAAAGTAAAGGTAAAAGTGACTGCGGTTAAGGACGGAAAATTAAGTCTCAGCATCAAAGAAGCATCTGATCTGATGGCAAAAGAAATAGAAGAGGAAGAAATCTACGAAGCTCCCGACGCAGGACAGGAAGCGACTACTTCTCTGGGTTCGCTTTTTGCCAATATAAAATTGGACTGATTTCATTTGATAAAAGGATACTGCAGAAAGG
>DWVA01000040.1 GCA_019120475.1 Candidatus Blautia intestinipullorum
TTCATTTATTTTTTTATCAACTGACTATTTCTTTACTCCAACCCGACAGAAAATCCGGCAGGCATATTTAATTTTTTTCTGAATAGGTATAAAGAAAAACAGGTATTATCATGCGTTTGTGCGAGCTGAAACAAAAAGAGATCATAAACACCTGTACCTGCCGGAGCCTGGGCTGCCCGATAGACGTGGAGTTTGACTGTGCCACCGGACGGATCACGGCGCTGGTCGTTCCCGGACCGGGCCGTTTTTTCTGCTTTTTCGGAAGGGAAAGCGAGTATGTGATACCCTGGAAATGTATCTGCCAGATCGGTGACGATATCATTTTAGTGGAGATCCAGGAAGAAAAATGCTTCCACAAAGAGAGACTTCCCTGAATCTGTCAAGGGCTTTTATTTTTTATATTTTTCCGAAAAAAGTATATTTCTCCTTCAGTCTGAGAATGATTTTTAGTAACAAAAGATTGAAGGAGGATGTTACGATGACACTTAATAAAGTAGAGATCTGCGGGGTCAACACCTCTAAACTTCCTGTACTGAAGCCTGAGGAAAAGGAGGAATTGTTCCGCAGGATCAAAGAGGGGGATATGGAAGCCCGGGAAATGTATATCAAAGGAAATCTCCGGCTTGTATTAAGTGTTATCAAGCGTTTTCAGAACAGCGGAGAAAACGCGGACGATCTTTTTCAGATCGGCTGCATCGGTCTTATGAAAGCCATTGACAATTTTGATGTTAGTTTAAATGTGAAATTCTCCACCTATGCGGTGCCTATGATCATCGGGGAGATCCGGAGATATTTAAGAGACAACAACAGCATACGGGTCAGCAGATCTTTAAGGGATATTGCATATAAAGCTATTTACGCAAAAGAAAATTATACAAAACAGTATCTGAAGGAACCGACGCTGGCAGAGATTTCCCGGGAGATCGGAATTGAAAAGGAATTAATTGTCTACGCCATGGATGCTATCCAGAATCCGGTAAGTCTTTTTGAACCGGTGTATTCTGAAGGGGGAGACACCCTTTATGTGATGGATCAGATCAGCGACAAAAAGAACAAAGAAGATCATTGGATCGAGAATCTGTCCCTGAAAGAAGCCATGCACAGGCTGTCGGACAGGGAGCGCCATATCATTGAAATGCGGTTTTATGAAGGCAAAACCCAGATGGAGGTGGCGAGAGAGGTGGGGATTTCCCAGGCCCAGGTCAGCCGTCTGGAAAAAAATGCCCTGAAAAGCATGAGAAATTTTTTAAGATCGTAAAAGAGACGGGAAAAGCCGATTTACGGCATAAAACAGGCGCCGCCCCATTGGGACGGCGCCGTATGTCAGGATCAAACGATACCCTGGGCCTTCATTGCGTCTACTACTTTTTCGAAAGCGGCGATATTTGCGCCTACTACGAAATTGTCTTTCATATCATAACGCTCTGCAGCTTCAGAAATTTTGCTGTAGATATCTTTCATGATGTTGTGAAGTTTTTCATCCACTTCTTCAGCGCTCCAGGAAAGTCTCATGGAGTTCTGGCTCATTTCCAGAGCGGAGGTAGCTACGCCGCCTGCGTTGGAAGCTTTGCCCGGCAGGAACAGGATCCCGTTTTCCATAGCGTATTCTGTAGCGTCCAGAGTAGTAGGCATATTTGCGCCTTCTACGATATATTTGCAGCCGTTGGCCTTCAGGGTCTTTACTGCGTCGAGACCAAGTTCATTCTGTGTTGCGCAGGGAAGATAAACGTCACATTTGATATTCCAGATGCCGACGCCTTCTGTATAAGTGGAGCCTTCCACACGGTCTGCGTATTCTTTGATACGTCCGCGTTTTACTTCTTTGATATCTTTTACTACGTCAAGATTGATGCCGTTGGGATCATGGATATATCCGTTGGAATCGCACATTGCCACAACTTTGGCGCCGAGCTGCGTAGCTTTTTCTACAGCGTAGATCGCAACGTTTCCGGAACCTGTCACAATAACAGTTTTGCCTTCCAGTGAATCGTTGTGAGCTTTCATAAGTTCATCCAGAATATAAACAACGCCGTATCCGGTAGCCTGGGTACGGATCAGGGAACCGCCGAAAGTAAGACCTTTTCCGGTAAGAACGCCTTCGCTGAGATTGCGGATACGTTTGTACTGTCCGTACAGATAACCGATCTCACGTCCGCCTACGCCGATATCTCCGGCCGGTACGTCTGTATCAGCGCCGATATATTTGCAAAGTTCTGTCATAAAGCTCTGGCAGAACGCCATAACTTCTCTGTCAGATTTACCTTTGGGGTCAAAGTTGGAACCGCCCTTGCCGCCGCCGATAGGAAGGCCGGTCAGGGAGTTTTTGAAGATCTGCTCAAATCCCAGGAATTTCAGAATGCTTTGGTTTACAGAGGGATGGAAACGAAGACCGCCCTTATAAGGTCCGATGGCGCTGTTGAACTGAACGCGGTAGCCTTTATTTACCTGTACGTTTCCTTTGTCGTCTGTCCACGGAACGCGGAAGGAGATGATTCTTTCCGGCTCTACCAGGCGTTCAAGAATAGCCAGCTTGCGGTATTCTTCTTCATTTTTGTCAATAACGACCTTCAGGGAATCAAGAACTTCCTTTACTGCCTGATGGAATTCCGGTTCGCCTGGATTCTGCGCTACGACTCTCTCGTAAACTTCTTCAGTGTAAGACATAATAATTCCTCCTCATCCATTTTGTAAATGCTGACCTCGTCAGCGTCCAGAACTATTATACACGAAAGTGGTAAAGTTGAAAAGAGTTGAATGAAAAAAAGTTATTGTCAGACGGTTTTGGAGAACAGGCGGTTTTCTGAGGTAGACTTAAACTGAAGAAAATGGTATACTATAGCTTACAGGTATCTTTACTTTGTTAGAGAAAAGGCAGAAAGGGATGAGGAGGGACCTTTATCGGCAGAAAGATATATTTGAAAGGAGATTGCAAAAATGACAGGATTTAACACAAAAGTAACACCGGAAATTGAGAAACTGACCCAGATCTGCAAAGACCATACCACCATAGATCTGTCTCTGTACGGCAAATACGATGTCAAAAGAGGACTTCGCGATATTAATGGAAAAGGCGTTCTCGCCGGACTGACCCAGGTATCCAACGTGCAGGCGGTGAAGGTTGTGGACGGGAAAGAGGTTCCCTGCGCGGGAAGTCTTTACTACCGTGGGTACAATATTAAGGATCTGACGGCCGGATTTGTGCGTGACAACCGTTTTGGATTTGAGGAGACCACTTATCTCCTTCTTTTCGGCGTACTGCCGAACAAACAGCAGCTTGCTGATTTCAGCCATCTGCTGGCAAACCAGCGGACGCTTCCGCGAAATTTCGTAAGAGACGTGATCATGAAGGCGCCGGGCAGAGATATTATGAATGCCCTGTCCCGAAGCGTGCTGACCCTGTATTCCTACGACAATAATCCGGAAGACATCTCGCTTCCAAACGTTCTCCGGCAGTGTCTGAACCTGATCAGCGTATTTCCGCTGCTTTCTGTTTACGGATATCAGGCTTATAATCATTATATCAAGGGAAAGAGCCTTTATATACATAATCCGAAAAAAGAACTTTCCACAGCGGAAAACATTCTCCGCATCCTGAGACCTGACAAGAAATATACGGATCTGGAAGCGAAAATCCTGGATCTTGCCCTGATCCTTCATATGGAGCATGGCGGAGGAAACAACTCTACCTTTACAACTCACGTTGTATCTTCCTCCGGAACAGATACTTATTCCACCATCGCGGCGGCGCTGGGCTCTCTGAAGGGACCAAAACACGGCGGAGCGAACATTAAAGTGATCCGTATGTTCCAGGATATGAAACACGCTGTCCATAACTGGGATGATGAGGATGAGGTTCGCGCATATCTGAAAAAACTTCTCCATAAAGAAGCTTTTGACAGAAGCGGCCTGATCTATGGAATGGGACACGCTATTTACTCCGTATCCGATCCGAGAGCGGAAGTACTGAAAGGATTCGTGGAAAGTCTTGCGAAGGAAAAAGGACGGATGAAGGATTACCGCCTGTATTCCATGGTAGAAAGACTTGCGCCTGAAGTGATTGCGGAGGAGCGCCGGATCTATAAAGGCGTA
>DWVA01000041.1 GCA_019120475.1 Candidatus Blautia intestinipullorum
TTCTCCTTTCAGAAAAATAAGCATCTGAAGAAACACTCTGAGATTTTTTTCCCGGACGGTCAGTTCCCTGCTTTTGCTGTATCCGATCCCTGCTGCTGACAGAAGGATCAGAAAAATCCCCGCGCTTTTCAGCATTTTTCTCCCCTTCCGTTAAAAATCCCGATAATGTCTCCTGCCCGTTTCTTTTTCCCCAGTACGATATAGCGTTCAAATACTTCCATCTCTTTCAGTTTGCTGAAAAAAGGCGTGCGCAGCACATCCTCCACAGAATTTCCATGAGCGGTGGCGATCAGTTTGCATCCGCAGTGGATCACGGATTCCACAGCTTTATAATCCTCCTCTTTTCCTAATTCATCCACAGCTACCACAGAAGGAGACATAGATCGGATCAGCATCTGCATTCCCTCTGCTTTCGGACAACTGTCCAGGATATCCGTTCTCATTCCCAGATCATTCTGCGGAATTCCCTGATAGCATCCGGCAAGTTCGCTTCTTTCATCCACCACGCCTACCGTCAGTCCGGAAATATCCCCTTTCCCGTTGCTGAGCTGACGGATAATGTCCCTGAGAAGCGTGGTCTTGCCGCAGCGCGGAGGAGAAATGATCAATGTATGGGCTGTCCAGTTCTTCGTTCTGATATAAGGCATTACCTTGTCCGCGCAGCCCGGTATCTGATGAGCCAGTCTCAGATTAATGCAGGAAATATATTTCATTCCCCGTATCCTGTCGCCGTCCAGGATCACCTTTCCTGTCACGCCTACACGATGACCCCCCTGAACGCTTAAATATCCCTGCCGTATTTCGTCCTCATAGGCATAAAGAGAATATCCGCTGACATACTCCAGCGTTTCCTGAAGATCTTCCCTTGTCACAAGATAGGGCCTGCTGCCTCTTCCCCGCAGGAAGCACTCTCCTCCGTCATAAGTCAGAAACAGCGGCCTTCCTGCCCGCATCCGTATTTCATATAGCTTTTCATAGTCCAGATCCGCTTCCATCAAAAGTTTCCTGATGTTTCCCGCAAACAGATCCTGAATCTGACTGCCCTCTATTGTCCTCACCTCTCTTTACACTTAATATATGTGGACAATCCTGATTTAGTACAAAAAATCTCCCTTTGCCCCGGCTTATCCTCTGATAAACGCCGGGACAAAAGGAGATTCTGTTTTTACGGAAGCTGTACGTTTACATGCTCCCAGCGAAGTTCCAGCGGATCCGCGGACCAGACCGCGCCGCTGTATTCAGGTTCCAGCTCAAGAAGGAGGTAGGAGCCGTTATCCATGGGAATGCTGCGCAGGTCCCTGGAAAGCCCCTCTCCTGTCCATTTAATATAAGCCTCCCGCAATACCCACTGAGTAAAGAACGCCTTGACAGGCTCTTCCGCCTCCAGGATTTCCGCAGTCATGCACGAAGGAACCATCCTCTCCAGCATATGTTTGTAGTTTACTTCCTTATGCTCCTGGATATCGATCCCTACTTCCTCTCCCGCGAAAATGCATACTACATATTTTCCGGAATGGCTGATATTATAGTGAATTTTGGGCTGCAGCGTAAAAAACGGCTTTCCGTGTTCTCCCCTTGCCCTTGGCTCAAATTTCAGCTCCAGTCCAAATTCTCTTTTTAACCCTTCTTCCAGCAGCCTCTCTCCGAACATATGCTCCATCTTTTTATTTTTGTATTCTTCCGGAATTTCGGTATAATAAATTACTGCGTTCATACTCCTGCCTCCTTTAAAAAACGGGAGGGCTCCCGCTCTTTATCATATTGTCTTTTTACATAGCACAGCGTCAATTCTTTTTTCGCTCTGGTCATCCCCACATAGAACAGTCTCCGTTCTTCTTCCACTGCTGACTGAAGCACCGCTTTTTTGTAGGGAATACTTCCCTCATTCACATTCAGAATGTACACCTTATCATATTCCAGTCCTTTTACTCCATGCAGGGTGGAAATCAGGACGCCGTTCCGTTCCTGTTTCTGTTTTGCCGCCTGCTCTTCCAGTTTTTCCGTATAGTCCTCTATATAATCTTCCCAGTCTTTCAGGCTGTCCATTCCTTTGGCGCTTTCCATAAGCCGGTCCAGGATTTCCGTAAGTTCCTCCGGCTTCAGTTTCCGGTAACGGGCATACTCTTCCAGGTATTCCTCATACCCTACGCCTTTCCGGATAAAATTCATGGCTGCATAGGGCGTCAGTCCCTTCAGGATCCTCAGATGCGTCTCCAGAGTCGTCAGTCTGTCGCACATCCAGTCTTTCTCTTTATAAAACTCTCTCAGCCTGTCGAAAGATATCTCTCTTCCCAGTTCCAGGGCGTCCCGGGAAAGATAGCGGTTCGGACGGTTCATGATCTCCAGAAAGTTTTTTCTGCTCCTGTCGCCTGCCGCAAACCGCATATACGCCAGCATATTCCGGCAGATCCAGTGATGAAAGATATTGGGGAGCTTTTCTTTCATGGTAAACGGCACCTGCCTCTCCATAAAAGCGCCTACCAGTCCTTCCGCTTCCTGATTAGTTCTCAAAAGGACGGCCGTATCCTCCAGTTTTTCATCTTTTTCTATCCGTTCCCGCAGTTCTCCTGCCACAGCCATATATTCTTCTCTCGGATTGTCGAACCGGCAGATCCTCATCGGACTGCCGTCCGGATTAGGTGTGGAGAGCTTCTTGGAAAATCTGGTCTTATTCTGCCCGATCACTTTCATAGCGGAAGAGAGTATTTTTCCGCTGCACCGGTAATTTACATCCAGCACCACCTGCCGGGCTTTTGGATAATCTTTCGTAAAATTCAGCATGATCTCCGGCCGCGCTCCCCGGAAGTGATAAATGGACTGGTCATCGTCTCCCACAATAAACAGGTTGTCCTCCGGTTTTGCCAGAAGCCGTATTATATCATACTGGAGCTGGTTGATATCCTGAAACTCATCTACAAGAATATACCGGAATTTACGCTGCCACGCACCGAGAATATCCTTTCTCTTGTCAAAAAGCTCGTAACAGTACAGAAGCATATCGTCAAAATCCAGCTTTCTTCTTGACCTGCAGGCAGACAGATATCCCTGAAAGATCTGACGGAACACCTCGTCGGGACAGCAGGAGGAATAATAATGTTCCAAAGAGATCCTGTTTCCTTTTACCAGGCTGATCTCTTTGGCGATTTCTTCCGGAAAATCCCCTTCCTCCGCCAGGTCTCCTCCATAGGTAAGCGCCAGTTCTTTCAGAATGCCGTATTTTTCCTCTTCTGACAAAATATTGGCCGCAGTCAGTCCATAGGCCTGCTTCAGTATTCCGTAGAACACACCGTGAAACGTGCCGAAAGTCACCTGGGTAGTCCTCTGCCCTGTAAAGGCCAGAAACCGCTCTTTCATCTCCGCGGCCGCAGCTCTGGAAAAAGTCACCACCAGCACAGAAGAGGCCGGTATTTTCCCTTCTCCTGTCATATATGCAGTTCTCTCAACAATTACGGAAGTTTTCCCCGAACCGGGGCCCGCCAGGACCATCATAGGTCCTGACAGGTGGGCGATTGCCCGTTTTTGAGATGGATTTCGCTTCATACAATATGTTTTCTCGTCAGCTCAGCTTTTCGATAGCTGCCTTTACACGTTTTAAAGTCTCTTCTTTGCCGATGATCTCCATTATTTCTGTAGCTCCGGCAGGGGTCATCTGTTTGCCGGAAACAGCGGTTCTGAGCGGCCACATCACATAACCGTTTTTATATCCCTTTTCCTTCACAAACCCGCTTAAGGAAGCATACAGAGGATCGTTTGTATAGTCTTCCTGGGCTTCCAGAACAGGAAGCACTTCCTTCAGCACCTCAAGAGAAGTCTCCTCTGTGGTTTTCATTTTTTTATGTCTGTACATGGAAGCGTCATATTCCGGCACTTCCTCAAAGAAGTCGATAAGAGCCGGAATATCCGGAAATACTTCGATTCTTGTCTGGACCATAGCTGCTATTTTGCGGAAGTCGTATTCCTTTTTCAGCACCTGTTTCATATAAGGAAGCGCTTTTTCATAAAACGCATCGGGATCCATTTTCTTAATATATTCCCCGTTCATCCAGCGCAGCTTTGTAATATCAAACACTGCCGGAGATTTACTGATATGATGATAGTCAAATGCCTCCACCAATTCCTGAAGAGAATAGATTTCTCTGTTTTCCTGGGGGCTCCATCCGAGAAGAGCCACAAAATTCACAATAGCTTCCGTCAGAAATCCCTGATCTACCAGATCCTCATAAGAAGAATGTCCGGAACGCTTGCTCAGCTTCTGATGTTCCTCATTTGTTATCAGCGGGCAGTGTACATATACAGGAATTTCCCAGCCGAAAGCTTCATAAATGCGGTTATATTTCGGAGCTGAGGAAAGATATTCGTTTCCTCTGACCACATGGGTAATTCCCATCAGATGATCGTCCACTACATTAGCGAAATTATAAGTGGGATATCCGTCTGACTTGATCAGGATCAGATCCTCCATTTCTTCGTTGTTTACGGTAATGTCTCCGTAGATCACATCATGGAAGGTGGTCGTTCCCTCCGTAGGCATGTTAAAGCGGATAACATGAGGTTCTCCCGCCGCCAGCCGCCTCTCCACTTCTTCCTTGGGAAGATGAAGGCAGCGTTTGTCATAAATGGAAATTTCCTTGCCGGCTACTACGCGCTTCATGGACTCCAGCTCTTCCGGCCCGCAGAAGCAGTAATAGGCGTCTCCCTGCTCGATCAGTTTTTTGGCGTATTCCAGATAAAGGCCGGACGCCTGACGCTGGCTCTGTACATAGGGACCTACTCCTCCGTCCTTATCCGGGCCTTCGTCATGGAGCAGGCCGGTCTTCTCCAGAGTACGGTAGATGATCTCTACTGCTCCCTCCATATATCTTTCCTGATCTGTATCTTCAATTCTAAGAATAAAATCTCCGCCCTCATGTTTGGCGATCAGATATGCGTACAGTGCTGTACGCAGATTTCCCACATGCATTCTTCCCGTCGGACTGGGCGCAAATCTTGTTCTGATCTTTGTCATTTTTCTGTTTCCTTTCCTTATTTTTCCGCCCTGTCAGGCTTCATTCTCATGTTTTGGCAGGTCAATCAGCTCTCGCTCCGCCGCTGTACAGACATGGAGCGGCTCT
>DWVA01000042.1 GCA_019120475.1 Candidatus Blautia intestinipullorum
ATAAAAGCCGGACGGCATCCATCCTGGACGCTTGTCCCCGGATGGCATCCCAGCTCCACAAACCAGATGTCGCCACGTTGAGGAACACGGTCGAGATGCTCTGCCTCGCTCCGGCTGTGTGTAGCGTCATATGTATTTTGCTGTCTCATGATCAGTTTCTTGGGGTTGATCTTCATCTTTCTGGAATACGATGATTTCCTTCGTTTATTTTTCCTGCCCACGATATTCACCTCCCAGGACGCAAAATTTGCGCATTAAAAAAACCAAAGCGGCCAGCGTCTCAAAAGATTCTGCACTGCTTTGGTTATGTAAAAAGATCCGGTTCAGGCATCGCTGCCGTTGAATCAGACCTTTCATCCATTTTTTAGTTATCCGTCAGGCCAAGAAGCCAGTCCCTGGCATTGATCCGCCGTATCCCATCGTACTGCGCTTCCGGGTCATCATCAAGCGTCAGGATCATCTTGGGATAATGGTCCCGGATCGCCATAAGCGGTCTCAGTTCCCGTTCCAGCGTTTTTTCATCCCGCGCGGAAAGGGCAACCTGATAATACCAGGTTCCTTTGCTGTTCTGTGCGACAAAATCAACTTCAAAGGAATCGATTTTCCCCACATATACATCATATCCCCTGCGGAGCAATTCCAGATAAACTACATTCTCCAGGATATGCCCTGCATCCATCTGCCTTGATCCCAGCAGCATGTAACGGAGTCCGATATCCACGACATAATACTTTTCCAGCGTTTTCAGGTACTGCTTCCCTTTGATGTTATATCGCTTTGCCTGGTATATGATATAACTTTCCGACAAAGCCTCCAGATATTTCTCAACTGTTTTTGTGTCGATCTTCCGCCCATCAGAAGTCATCGTGTCTGCTATCTTCTTAGAAGAAAGGGGATTCCCGATGTTGTCAAACACAAACCGCAGGACACTTTTCAGCATCATTGTATCCGTGATCTTCTTTCGGCTTACAATATCCTTGACAACAATCGTATTGTAAAGACCTTCCAGATAATCCCGGATTTCGTCCGGCTGCCCTTTCAGTTCAAGGGTGTAGGGGAACGAGCTGTTTTCCAGATATTCTGTGTATTTTACGCCCCGATCCGTCATGCTGCCCGTACTCTCCATGTATTCTTTAAAGGACAATGGGAGCATTTCAATCTGCACATACCGTCCGGAAATCAGAGTTGCGATCTCGCTGGAAAGCATATAGGCATTGGAACCGGTGATATAAATATCCACATTTTTCTTAATATACAGGCTGTCTACCACTTTAGGGAAATCTTCAACGTGTTGGATCTCATCCAGGAAAATATATGTCACCTTTCCTGGGACCAACCGTTCTTTTAAGTATGAATACAGCCTCCGGTAATCTGTTAGTTCTTCAAAATCAATATCCTCAAAGTTTATTGAAATGATCTGTTCCTCTTCAATCCCTTGTTCCAACAGCCAATTCTGGTAAATCTCCAGCAGTGTGGATTTTCCACATCTGCGGATGCCAGTAACAACCTTAATCAGCTGCTTGTCCTTAAAAGCAATCAGCTTATTCAGGTATTCTTTCCGTTGAATCATCATGGTCATACCACCCTTTTCGGTTCTTAAGGTTAGTATACCCCAAAAAAGCAAAAATATCAATAGTTTTTGGACTGCTATCCAAAAACCTTTTTTTTTAGATATTTATTGGAATATCGCGCTCTCTTGATGACGTTCAGAAAAAGTGATAAGACCAGAAGCTCTGAAGAACATTTTCTTTAACCTTTCGGCCAGTATAATAATAGCACACTGCTTTGGTACGGAAATCAGCCCAAAAACGAAATTACACATCCCTGCTTACCAGACCATACTTTTGCGCAAAATCCGCTATTTTCTGCTCTGCGTTCTTTTTCCTATACTCAATCATCCGCCTTGTTACCCCCATTTCCAGGGCCACCGCCTCGCAGCTTCGGCCCTCCTGCAAAGTTTCTTTCGCTACCGCTCTGGTTATATCATCCTCAATCAAAATAATCCCCTGCTCAAGACAGTACACACCTCTCAGGCATCAAAGACTTGGATTGTGTTGGATTGAATACTTCACATCCGTATATTTTCGTTTCAATCTAAATGGTAAAATCACAGTCCACATTCATCCATCGCTCACACATATCACACTGATTCTCAAGAATATGGGATACAGATAGCTGGCTCCAAAGGTTCCTAGCTTCTTCGGTCCAGAAACTACACCTTCCAGTTCCATCGCTCTATGGAACGCCATGAACACCGTGGCCTGGGTGATCGATTTGGTTTTTCGGTTGACGAATATCGCGCCGCCTTTGATCTTGTAAGTAAACCTCAGACCTTTTGCAGTGAGGAACACACAGCCCTGGAGGTAGAGCAATAACTTCCACAGCGCAGCTTCCTGCTCCTGCTTGGACTGTCCTGCCAGGGTCGGTAGGCTCGAACGAAATTCCTCACACTTCTGTTTTCGCTCCCGGTACAAACGGATTCGCTCCGCGTTGGCCGATAACTCATCCAAGTTATACGAAATTTTGCTGTACGGCAGGTAGGAATGTACGGATGCACGGCTCAATCCTGTAATTATCATGATCTGACTGATTTTCACACCGCTGGTATGCAGTTCCGCAATCTGTCTGCTCAATGCTGTAGAATACACACCAGCAGTGATCAGCAGCTTCCTGGTCTTCAGCGCCGTGATACCAAACTCAGCAGCCACAGCGTTCAGGCCAGAAAAAGTTTTATCCTCTCGATCATCATAGGAACCAAAGGCGTCCGCCACAGTGGATAAAAATTCCTGCATCACTTGATCCGGGTTATAGTTTGGTTTCTTCTTTGGCCTGGACAATTTATCAGCACCTCCCTCATGGACAATATTAACATTTCCGTCTACATTTTCATTTTAATCTAAATGATTGATTCGAAGAAAAGGCCGGATTCCTGCCGACCATTTTTCTCACATTGTTCTGATCACAACCGTTTTCGTTCCGTATCCATAGATACTCAAATCACTTATTTCCACAGTATATCCTGGCAAATAGATTTCTCCAGCAACAGCAGAAGAAATATCATGATACGGACTAAAGGTTACCACGGTCCGGTCCTCCTCATCACGGAACACGTTGCTGTGGTCACAAAGGGTTCCATAACCCTGTTCGGTCAGCAGCTTGCGTACTTCGAGGACTTTACTGCTATCATAAGATCTAGGCTGCTTTACACGAAGCTTCCCAGCATTGACACCCTTGGTTATGACCTGATAGGGTATGTTGTAGGTATCGAAGAAGAGTTTTCCATCTTCGTGGTTATTGATAAGAGCTAAAG
>DWVA01000043.1 GCA_019120475.1 Candidatus Blautia intestinipullorum
ACCCATCATCCTGAAACACCCCTACGATCTGCCATCCCTGCGAATTACAGTAATTCGTCAGGATATCCCTCTGGTTGGAAATACTGGCACTCTCGCCATTCAGTTCATCATCCTTGGAAAGCCTGCAGTAAATACCGACTCTCCATGTATCACAGTTTTCTTTTCGTCTGCTGTTTTGATACATCATTGCGTTGTTCATCTGATACCTCCGTTCCTTTCGCACATCCTACGCAGATTTCAGATTACTGAACTCATGTTCATTATAATCCTCATCTGTCATTTTTGCAAGATAATCTTTCCTTTTCGTGTCCTTTATTTTCTGTGCGATCACCTCTGCAAAGACCTGTGACGCATCCTGATCGCCATCAAAAAACACCTTGATATTTATAATCTTATTTTTTGTTGCCATAAAAATCCCCTCCATTTTCTGCATAAAAAAAGCAGCTAACCCATATTTCATAGACTAACTGCTCAATAACTGCTCAATAACTGACTCCATATTTTTTTCTTAATCAAATAATCTCCGACGGATTTATGAAAATATAATGAAATTTCGATTTTTCATTGATAAAAAACCAGATTAGTGGTACATTAGATATAGAAAGAGCACCCACTCCAAAGTGGATGCCTCTCGAGATGGTTATTTGTCCTTATGGACACCGCCTATCCTGTTGGCCGACAGGATAGGCATTTTTATTTCTTCTTGTGCTTTCTGTCAAGAAAGGCAAGAAACGCAACAATCAAGCTGCCAAAGGCAATCAACAAAGTCAATATGCCGATGACGAGAGACAAAATCTCATAAGCTGTCATAATCACGCACCTCCCTTCCTGTTTATTCCGTCACCAAAAAGGTGCCAGTCTGTAAGGCTCGGGAGGCTACCACCCCGTCATGGGTAACTCTTCCATGGCATTTCTGCCACGGAATTATCATACCATCAATATCCAATGTTTTCAATTATAATCTGCCACATTTCCCCATGAACAGACAGCCATCTCTCCTGTCTGTCATGTGAAAAAATTTTTAGTGGCAGAGTGGCAGGCATTAAGGTATCTATAAAATCCTGCCCTTAAACCAAAAATCCTGCCACCTAATCTGATTTCAGCCGGACAGTATTTTCCCGTCCTGTCCCTTTTCCATACACAAGCCTTTCCCCCATCCGGTTGCGGACATCACGCATGGTTCTGGATGAAATGTTCATCGCAGCCGCTTTTTCCTGAATGTCTTTCAGCGGTATCTCTTTTCCGTCTTTCAGCAGTTCCTCCATCAGCCTTGTTCCCCGTTCCAGTTTTGTCTCTGTCGGTTTTCCTTCTTTTCCATTCAGGAGATCGTCGGCATTGATGTCATAGCCGCCGATCCAGCGGAAGCCTTCTTCATCCCCCAGCTTAAACGCAAGGGTCTCCCCCGGAGGGGCAAGAGAGCTTTTCTCATGGATCAGTACTCTCGTTGTCGGGTCTTTCTTTACCTTCCCGATAAATAAAAGACTTCTGACAGCCGCCATGATGTCAATGGAACCCAGCCCCCGGTAGGTACTCTGCGTACCACAGGCTTTGTTCAGATGCCCGATGAGCACAATGGCACATCCGGTCTGCTCCGCCACATTTCCCAGTTTCCGGAATACCGGACGGACTTCATTTGCCCGGTTCATATCCACATCCGCACCGATAAATGCCTGCACCGGGTCAATGATCAATAGTCGGACTTTGTTCTGCCGGATGGCTCTCTCAATCCGGTCATCCATCAATGTCAGTGGGATTTTTGTATCATCAATCACCATGACCCTTGAAAGATCTGCCTCGCATTCGATCAGCCTTGGTTTGATGGTATCTCCCTTTCCGTCCTCGGCAGTCTGGTAGATTACATTAAATGGTTCTGTCTCCTCCATATTCGGGAGATATTTCCGGTTGGTGCAGGCTGCAGTCAGCTTCATGGCAAAATACGTTTTTCCTTCCCCCGGATTTCCCTGAATGATGGTCAGCTTGCCAAAAGGGATATAGGGAAACCAGAGCCATTCCACACTTGTGGCTTCCACATCCTGATAATAAATCATAGGCACGATCTCTTCTTTTTCCGGTGCTTTCAGCACAACCGTTTCTGCAACCGGATTCCTTCCCTGCATTTCTTCCTGATGGCAGATGATTTCATTCCAGTCTTTCAGAACCGGCTTTAAGCGGATGATCCGTTCACAGGGAACCTCTTTCCCGGCAATCTTTTCACAGGCTTCCTCCCCGGCTTTGTCATTATCAAGGCAGAGAAATACCGAAGTGATATTCGGGCTGTCAGAAAGAAAGGCTGTCAGTGCCCTGTCCGATGTACCGCCCAGGCTAAGATAGCTTCTCTGTTCCCAGTCTTTCGGGAACAGCTGAATAAAAGATAAAAGGTCAATCGGTGCTTCAAACACATACAGCTGGTCACTGTTTCCTCTGTAGCAAAAACTGTACTCTTTCAATGAACCAGCCACATCTCCCCGGAATTTTTCTTCTTCCGTTCCCCTGATGTGGGCATACCGGGGAATCCCCGAACGGTCTTTCCCGACAAACACGATATTATGGTGCTTTTCATCCTCATAAATATCGCCATTCCCAATAAATACCTTTACCATATCTTCTTGGATTCCTCTGTATTTCGTCAGATATTCCAGTATCTTTTTTTCATCCCGGTTTCTCCTTGGAAGCCGGAAGTCAGGCGAAGGGGCGGGGATGCCCTGTTTTGGGGCATCCTTCGCCTCCCGCCTTTCCTCCCCCTCTTCCCCGGTCAGTTTTTTCATTGCTTCCGGGAATGTCAGCCCATAAAACTCCATCACAAAGTCAATCGGTCCACCGCCAGTCCCCCGGCTGTGCCGGAACCAGCAGTTTCCACGGACAGTCACGCTGTCATGAGCCATCCAGCGGTACTCCTTCCCGCTTTTTATCAGCTTCTCGCCCTGTGACTGTAAAAATAAAACAAGGTCAGTGGATTTTGCCCGCCTGACCTGCTCTTCTGAATACTGCATTTTCGTTTCCTCCTTACAAACTCATGTCATTTCTTTTGATTCTCATCTTTGATGCTTTTCTTTCTTCCTCTTCTTTCCGCTTGATCTCCTTGTTTTTGTTCAGCTTCTCCAGAACGGAAGTCCTTTCTGCCACTGGTTTCGGGGAATATCCTTTTGCCTGAAATGAAATCGGATGCTGCACAGATGGATCTTCTTTTTCTGACCGCCCGGTGTTACCGGACTGCATCTGGGATTTTTCATTCAGCATGACATCAATGCATTTCTGCACTTTCCTGACCATTTTTAATTCCTCATCATATGGAGTAAGGTCTATATTTGAATCCCGGTTCAGTGCCTCCAGCTTTTCCTGCTCTTTTTTCCACTGTGCCACCGGCAGCTTCCCCTCTGCATCCCGGTAGGGTTTCAGCCTCCGTTCACACATCTGGTACAGGTCGATCTGCTTTTTATGCTCACTGTAATATTTCTGTTTGGAACTCTTAAAGAAAATCTTATGGTATTTATCCATAAGCGGCTGCAGCTTTTTCATTTTCTGGTCATAATCCATCAGTTCCCGGTACCCGGCAATCTCTCCCCTCCGGGATTTGATTTCAGAACGGATGCCACCCGCAACCGTCTGTAATTCCTCTAATTTCTGGTTCAGCTGTTCTACAGTTGCGATCTGGTTCACAGTCAGGTAATTCACTGCCTCTGCAAACTCTTTCAGGTTCGTCAGGTGTGCTTTCCGGCTCCCATACTGGTAGGTATCTGCCACTTTATCACGTTTCTCATAATAATCCTGCAGGCTTTCCATCAATGTAGGGTTTGCCCTCCGGTACAGTTCTGCACTTACCTCTTCCCGGAATGTTTTCGCCCACGCAAGGGATTCTTTTAAATGGATCCATATCTCATTTAATTTGCGGATTGCCCGGTTCAGGTCTCCCACCACTGTCCGGATGCCTTTTTTCTCCATCGCCCGGACTTCATATCCCTCGTGGATCGTTGGAATCAGTTCAATTCCCTGTTTCTCATAGGAACGATGGTCTATCCTTGCTGCCAGACCTTTCTCCTTGAATGCTGCATTGACTTTATCCGCCCACTGTTTTCTCCATTCTTCCAGAAGTTCCGGGGAATTCCAGCCGGTAGTGGAAACAGCAGAAAAGATATATTTTCCATTTTCATCCCGGATACGGTTTCCATCTTCGTCCAGCTTGTACTCCCTCCGCTGTTTCTTCCCCCATGTTCCATCCGGATTCATGGGACGGATGGGAACCAGCACATGGAAGTGGGGATTGTCTGCAATCTCCGGGTCACTGGATTCCCCCTCATGGACTGCCATATCCACGATCATTCCCCGGCTGACAAACTGTTCCCGGCAGAACTCCCTTGCCAGCTCCACATTTTCTTCCATGGTCAGCTCATTTTGTAATGCAATATGAAAGGAATAGGCAAGCTGTGCCCGCTTTCCTTTTTCCACAAACTCCACTTCATTCCAGAGTGTCTGGCGGTCAGAGAAGCGATCCGGCACATAGTCCGGCAGCATGATCTCGTCATAGATCACTCCCTTTTTTTTAGTGTAATCATGGATTCCCTCGTAATAATCATTGTGCAGTTTCTGCCCGGAAATATAAGCTGCGGAACCCACCACCGTCTGCCCTTTTCCTCTTGATACCTGCTTTACAGAAAAATGATACAGCGACATTACTGCTCCTTTCCGGAAGATGCCAGACTGCGGTTATATTCGGAATGGCTCACTGACCATTCCAGCATTTCATGTACACTCTTCATGTGGGCGATACATTTCAAAAATGCCCGGAACTCTTCTTCTGTCAGCACCTTAACTTCCGGGAATGCTTTCTCCACCTCCGCACCTCTGACAATCAGGCTGTGGTTCCTTGCTTTCCGCTTTGCTACCTTCATCTGCTGTTTTGCAAGGTTCAGCCTGCGTTCTTCCACTTCGATTTGATGTTCTGTCTGTTCCAGATTCTGTTGGAGTTTCTCAAGGCTTTGCTTTTTCAGATTTCTTCTGTCTCCCATAATGGTCTCCTTTCTCTTAACTGAATTGTTGACAAAAACGAAAAGCCGGTATGAATTCTGTCCCGTAACTCACACCGGCTTACTGTCCAGACTTTTTCCCAAAAATGGGTAAAAGTAATGGGCAAAACAAAAGGCACCAACTTTTTACGGTTGATGCCCTTTGGCTTACACATTATATAATTGTGCTATATTGTCCATTTTCGTGACAGATAACAACCTTATGGTTTACCACCTTGACAATTTGGACATTTTCTAATCTTTATATCACTTCCATTCGCAAAATACTTATGACCACATTTTAGACACTCCATACTATAAAACCATTGATTATTGTCTGTTCCTTTGTATTCGGTTTTTCCATTATTTCTTTGGCTATTCTTATTCACATAGCCAACATCCGTTGTTTTTTTATCTTTCATTTCATTATTCGGATTTTGCACTCGTGATACTTTGAGTTTATACTTTGAGTTCCCCATATTTTTTTCAATATCA
>DWVA01000044.1 GCA_019120475.1 Candidatus Blautia intestinipullorum
TTTTGAGTCAAGTGCGTCTGCCAATTCCGCCACAGCGGCTTGTAAACCGGAAATTATTGTAACATAATTACCGGTTGTCTGCAAGCCTTTTTTATTCTGTTCTGTATAAATTTTATTTTATTCTGTCCGCATCTTCCAGAAGCTTCTCATAGATCGGAAAACAGTCAAAAGTAGCAAAATAGTCCTTCGGCGTCTCCGCTCTGCGGATCTGCTCAAAACTTCCGTCCTCATGAAGAAGGATCTCCGCTGATTTCAGTTTTCCGTTATAATTATATCCCATGGAAAAGCCGTGAGCGCCTGTATCGTGGATCACCAGCAGATCTCCCATATCCACCTTTGGCAGATAACGGTCGATGGCAAATTTATCGTTATTTTCGCAAAGAGAGCCTGTAACGTCATAAAGATGGTCGCAGGGTTCATTCTCTTTTCCCATCACAGTAATATGATGATATGCTCCATACATCGCAGGACGCATGAGATTTACTGCGCAGGCATCTACTCCGATATATTCCTTGTGAGTATGCTTTTCGTGAATGGCTTTTGTTACCAGGCATCCATAAGGTCCCATCATAAACCTTCCAAGCTCTGTATAGATCGCCACATCGCCCATTCCTGCCGGCACAAGAACCTCTTCATATACCTGGCGCACGCCCTCTCCGATCACACGGATGTCGTTTGGCGTCTGATCCGGACTGTAGGGAATTCCTATTCCGCCGGAAAGATTGATAAAGCTGATATGGGCTCCTGTTTCCTTCTGAAGCTTCACCGCCAGCTCAAACATTACTTTTGCAAGCATAGGATAGTATTCATTAGTGACTGTGTTGCTGGCAAGAAAAGCATGAATGCCGAATTCCTCCGCTCCTTTTTCTTTCAGAATACGAAAAGCGTCAAAAATCTGCTCCGTAGTCATACCGTATTTCGCATCGCCGGGATTATCCATAATGTCGTTGCTGATCTTAAAAAGTCCGCCTGGATTGTAACGGCAGCTTATAACCTTCGGGATTCTCCCTACCGCCCTCTCAACGCTTTCAATATGGGTGATATCATCCAGATTGATAATGCCGCCTATCTCATCCGCATATCGGAACTCCTCTTCCGGCGTGTCGTTGGAGGAAAACATGATGTCCCCTTTTCGGCATCCAATGGCCTTCGCCATCATCAGCTCTGTCATGGATGAACAGTCGCAGCCGCAGCCGTACTCCTGAAGGATCTGGATCAGATACGGATTGGGAGTGGCCTTTACCGCAAAAAACTCTTTAAAGCCTTTGTTCCATGCAAAAGCTTCATTCAGTGCCTTTGCGTTTTCCCGGATTCCTTTTTCGTCGTATAAATGAAAAGGAGTGGGATACTGCGCCGTGATTTCCTTCAGTTTTTCCAGTGTCACAAATGGCCTTTTTTTCATAATCTGTATTCTCCTCGTACTTATTATTTTACATGCTGATGTGTAAATAGATGATCCTGACAGTATTCGTAATTTCCATTGCATTTGGAACAGAATCGGAATTCCAGATTCGGATCGTCCAGTTCAGTCCTTCCGCAGATCGCACACTTATGTTTGGAAATTCCTCCTGTCTGAGGATTCACCCTGCTCTGGGCTACAGCCTTCTGGAAATCACGTCTCCGTTTCACCTCTTTCGGGCGGAAACGCTGCATATGCCTTCCGCTGAAGAAAAACAAAATAAAATTCAGGAAGGAAGCCACAATAGGAACAGCCATTACCCAGACGCCGTGTCTGATATAAGTTACCATATTATAAACAATGATAATGCCGTATACCCATGCCATCCATTTCATCTTGATGGGAATGACAAACCACAGAAGGATCTGCATATCAGGATAGCTGGCGGCATAAGCCAGAAACACCGACATACTTACATAATAAGTTGTGAATACGCTGCCTACCAGATAAATCCTTCCTGTAAGAAAGTAAGTCAGGAAAGCGGCTATCATCACAAACAAAAGTCCCATAAAAATGTAAAGGTTATAACGGAACGTTCCCCAGGTCCGTTCCAGAGACATTCCTATAGGGTAATAAAAAAACAAGATAGATATTGCAAACAGCAGAAAATTTCCGGTGCTTGGCGGATAGATCACCCAGGTAACAAGTCTCCAGATCTGTCCCCGGAGGATCATTGCGGGCTCCAGGCTCATCATGCTGAGAAGTCCCGGATTCGTATACATCAGGATATATCCCAGAACATAACAGATCACAATATATAACGTCAGATTGTGAATTCCATAGCGCCCAAACTTTCTTTCCAGCTTATCAATCCAATTCATATAATTTTTTCTTCTCCTTTTTCATTACAGAATTTCATCAGAAAAATTTCTTTTTTGACAGCACAAAGGCTGCAATGATACTGACTGCTATGGATATCAGAATAACGATCAAGAATCCCCACTGTGTACCGGAAAAAGGCATTCCTGAAGCGTTCAGGTTCATTCCGTATGCGCTGAATACGATCGTCGGGATGCTCATTACAATCGTAATGATCGACAGTACCTTCATCACATCATTCAGATTATTTGAAATAACAGACGCAAAAATGTCCACCATGCTTCTGAGGATCCCGCTGTATATATTCGCCATCTCGATCGCCTGAGTGTTCTCAATAATAACGTCTTCCAGAAGTTCCGTATCTTCCGGGTACTTCTTGATACTGTCCACCTTGATGAGCTTCTCCAGCACCGCCTCATTGGAACGAAGGGACGTGGTAAAATACACCAGAGACTTTTCCAGTTCCAGAAGCTCCACCAGTTCCTGATTTCGGGGCGATAAATGCAGTTTTTCTTCCACCTGCTCGCTCTTTTTGTCTATAATACGTAGATAGCGCAGGTACATACTGGCGTTCCGGTACAAAATCTGCAGGATGAAACGGGTTTTCATATAAGTAAAAAAGTTGCGGACCCGTCCTTCCATGAACCTTGTAAGCACCTGAGTATCTTCCAGACAGATCGTAAAGATCATTTTGTCCGTCACAATGATACCCAGAGGGATCGTTCCGTACCAGTCTTTTTCATTACGCTCTTCGATCATAGGCACGTCCACCAGAATTAACGTATAAGTATCTTCCACTTCAATACGTGAACGTTCTTCCTCATCCAGAGGCGCCCTCAGATCATCCACCTCAATCTGGAACCGCTCGGAAATTTCAAATATTTCCGTTGCCGTCGGATTGGTAAGCGCGATCCAGCAGCCGTCCTGCGGTTCCTGTATCTCACGGATCGCGCCGTCTGATGTCCGGAAAATTCTTATCATCCCGCATCCCCCTTTCCACTCTCTGTCTCTCAGCGTCTGCCCCTGCAGGAGCATATACGTCCTCCCGGGTGCTGACACCGTACTTATCGGAAATGCTCCGCTCCCAAAAATACAGCTTTCATTATAAGTTGTGCCATGTTTTTTGTCAATTCTAATATCCTGTAATTCTCTGCATTTGTGAGCGCAATACAGGGATATCTTTAATTATTTACAAAGATTTAACAAAGTATCTGAGAAAATACATTTCCCTTCTATGGGAAACTTGTTCTCAAAGCTTCTTTATGTTATAATGACTCCAGTAGTGAACATCAGGAAATCAATCTGCATGTGCAAATTTAGGAGGCATTATTTATGGGGAATAAAAAATACGTTGCTTATGTGGGAACCTATACTCACGGCAGCAGCAAGGGTATTCAGGTATATGATGTAGACGTGGAAAAAGGACTCCTGACAGAGCGCAGTGAAGTCAAGGTCAGCAATGCTTCGCATACGGCAGTCTCCAAAAACGGAAAATTTCTGTACTCCATTGAAGATGAAGGCGTCGCTGTATTTGAACGGGATGAGAACGGAGATCTGACAAGAATCAACAGTGTTGATATCGACGGAATGCGCGGCTGTTTCCTTGCTACAGACGTAGATGGAAAATACCTTTATGTGGCAGGCTATCATGACGGAAAGGTAACCGTCGTCCACACACACAAGGACGGCCGTCTCGGAAGCCTTATGGACGGTGTGTTCCACAAGGGACTGGGAAGCGTGGCTGAACGCAATTTCCGTCCTCATGTAAACTGTGTTCGTCCTACTCCGGACAACAAGTATTTATGCGCTGTTGACAATGGCATCGATCAGGTGAAGGTATACCGGATCAATAAAAGGCGCCATAAGCTTGAGCTTGTGGACATCCTCCGCTGTCCGAGAGAAAGCGGACCCAGGATCATCCGCTTCAGTGCGGACGGAAAATACGCCTACCTTCTTTTTGAGCTGAGCAACGAGATCAAAGTTTACAGCTACGACGGCAGCGGAAACACTCCTGAATTTGAACTTCTTCAGAGTATTTCCACCCTGTCAAAGGAACACGACAAGGACGCTTATCACAACGCGGCTTCCGGTCTTGCTCTGGCGCCTGACGGAAAACATCTTTTCTGCACAACTGCAGGCGAGAATACAGTTTCCATGTACGAGATCGATCCGGAAACAGGGCTTCTTGAAAAGAAATTCACCCTCCCGATCAGCGGCGATTATCCCAAGGATCTTGTGATTTTCCCGGACAACCGCCATATTGCAGTTGCCAACCACGCAAGCAATACCATAACCACTTTTACTGTTGATTATGATAAAAACATCATTGTCATGAACGGCAAACCGCATAAAATCGAAACTCCCAACTGCATTCACATCTGGCCGGTGCCGGAAGGGGATGCGGACGAAAAGGCAAAAGCTGAAAAAAGCGAATAAGTCTTTCCCAACATATTTTCAAAAGAAAAAAGAAACAGAAGACTGCTGACTGCGGTTTTCTGTTTCTTCTTTTTTATATATTCTTTCGTGATATCTTAGCTATCTCATTTTTTTCTGTAAAATTCCTGGATATTATCCAGCCGCGCACTCATATTCGTAAACAGCGCATCCGTCAGAGCAAGAGCGCACATGGCCTCTACAACCACTACTGCCCTGGGAACAATGACAGGATCATGTCTTCCGCGGATTTCCAGGGAAATGTTTTCCCCTGTATTTGTAACTGTATTCTGGGGCTGACTGATGGAAGCTGTTGGCTTTACCGTCGCTCTCACAATAATTTCGCTTCCATCGCTGATGCCTCCCATAATGCCGCCGGCATGGTTGGAAGTTTTCACGATCCTGCCGTTTTCCGCGCGGAATCCATCATTATCCGAAGATCCGTTCATCATGGAAACCTGAAATCCGTCGCCGATCTCCACTGCTTTCACAGCTCCAATAGACATTACAGCCTGGGCAAGCACAGCGTCCAGTTTCTCAAAAACAGGAGTTCCCAGGCCTGCCGGCACTCCGTTTATCCGGCATTCGATCACTCCTCCGGCGCTGTCATGGGCCTTCATACATTGCTCCAGATAGGCCGACGCTTCCTGCGCCGCCTGGGTATCCGGCATGTAAAACGCATTGTCAGCAATCTCCTCCGGGCAAAACTTCTTTATGGATACAGGCCCTACAGATTTTGTATAAGTACAGAAGGAAATACCGAGAGACTCCAGTATTTTCGCGGCGATGGCTCCTGCCGCCACCCGCCCGATGGTCTCTCTTCCGGAAGAGCGTCCGCCTCCCCGATAGTCCCGGAAACCGTATTTTGCGTCAAAGGTATAATCCGCATGCCCTGGACGATAGGAAAAAGCAATGTTTCCGTAATCTCTGGAACGTTGATCCGTATTCCGGACAATAAGAGAAATTGGCGTTCCTGTAGTCTTACCCTCAAAAACACCGGAAAGTATCTCTACAAGATCTCCTTCCTTCCGCGATGTAGTATAACGGCTCTGTCCCGGCTTCCTTCTGTCCAGATATTTCTGAATGTCCTCCTCGCAGAGAGGAAGTCCTGCAGGGCAGCCGTCCACAACGGCTCCAAGGGCCTTTCCGTGGGATTCTCCCCATGTTGTCACTGTAAACTGTCTTCCAAATGTTGATTTATTCATCTGCATGTCCTTTCAGTTCATCCTGCCGGAAAGCTTTGTTTTCCTCTCTGAAATACTTCTCCACTGCGTCCAGCGTCTCCTCGATCACCTGATCCGTATGGGCCGCTGACAGGAACATAGCTTCAAACTGTGAGGGTGCAAGATGGATCCCGCTTCCCAGCATTCCCAGGAAATATTTTGCAAAAGCGTTTGTATCAGCGGTCTTTGCGGATGTATAATCCTTCACTTTCTGCCCGGTAAAGAAAAGGCTTCCCAGAGAAGAAATATGGTTTATCTGGTAATCTTTTCCCGTCTTTTTCAGGATTTCTTCCATACCGCCATACAACTTCTTTCCCTTTTTCTCCAGGTCGTCATAAATTTCTGGATGGCTGTGCAGATATTTTAACTGCGTCAGTCCGGCGGCCATAGCTACCGGATTCCCGCTCAGCGTTCCGGCCTGATATACAGGGCCTGAAGGAGAAACCATCTCCATGATCTCTTTTCTTCCGCCGTAAGCTCCTACCGGCATACCGGCTCCTATGATTTTTCCATAAGTTACCATATCCGGCGTCACATGAAAATATTCCGCCGCTCCGCCGAAGGCAAGGCGAAAACCTGTGATCACCTCGTCAAAGATCAGAAGCGCGCCGTTCTGGTCGCACAGTTCTCTGAGTCCTTCCAGAAATCCTTTCTCAGGAAGGACAACCCCCATATTGGCAGCCACCGGTTCCACGATAACCGCGGCTACTTTTCCGGGAGCCTGTTCAAATAACTTTCTCACACTGTCCAGATCATTATACACAGCCGTCATCGTATCTTTTGTACATCCCTCAGGCACTCCTGCACTGTCCGGAATTCCACTTGTCATCACTCCGGAGCCCGCGCTTACCAAAAGGGCGTCGCTGTGTCCATGATAGCAGCCTGCGAATTTAATGGTCTTGCTGCGTCCGGTAAAGCCTCTGGCAGCCCTTATGGCGCTCATAACAGCCTCTGTGCCGGAATTTACCATACGGATCATTTCCACATGGGGAATATGTCCGCAGATAAACTCAGCCATCTCTACCTCGATCTCTGTGGCACAGCCGAAACTCAGGCCTTTTTCACATGCCTTTATTACCGCCTCCCGGATCAGAGGGAAATTATGTCCCAGGATCATGGGGCCCCAGGAATCAATGTAGTCAATATAACGGCTTCCGTCCACATCGTAAATATAGCAGCCCTCTGCCCGGTCAATAAAGCGCGGAGTCTCTCCAATGGCTCCGTATGCCCGTACCGGACTGTTGACGCCGCCGGGAATCCTTTTCACCGCCCGTTTAAATAATTCTTCTGATCTCGCAGCCATCAGCCGATTCTCCCTTCATCAATAAATCCGGCAAGTTCCTGAGCATAGTAGGTAAGATAAACCTGCACTCCCGCGCGAAAAGCACTGGCAGCCATCTCGCAGATGATCTTGTCCTCCTCGATCCATCCCATCTTTGCCGCCGCTTTCACCATGGCGTATTCTCCGCTGACGCTGTAAGCGGCTACAGGCACATGAACTGCCTTGTATACTTCAGACACCATATCAAGATAGGACATTGCGGGCTTGATCATAATAATGTCCGCCCCTTCTTCCACATCCGTAAGGGCTTCCTTCATTCCCTCCCGGCGGTTATGGTAATCCATCTGATAGCTCTTGCGGTCGCCAAACGCAGGCGCGGATCCCGCCGCGTCGCGGAACGGCCCATAAAATGCAGACGCGTATTTTACCGCATAAGACATGATGGGTGTGGTCACGAATCCATTTTTATCCAATGCTTCCCGGATGGCCTGGATATGTCCGTCCATCATATCTGACGGTGCCACCATATCGGCTCCTGCCTGCACCTGGGACACGGCGATCTGCGCCAGCTTTTCCAGGGTCAGGTCATTGTCCACATACTCGCCTTTCAGGATGCCGCAGTGCCCGTGGCTGGTATATTCACACATACAGACATCCCCGATATAATACAGATCCGGCACTTCCTTCTTGGCTTTCGCCATTGCCTTCTGAATAATGCCGTCACAGGCATACGCCTGGCTGCCCACTTCATCCTTGTGAGCCGGGATGCCGAACAGCATCACGCTGCCAACCCCCGCATCCGCAGTCTCCGTCAGGATCTCCGGCAGACGGTCCAGGCTCCACCGGTACTGGCCCGGCATCGTAGGGATCTCTTCCTTAATGTTCTCCCCTTCTATTACAAATATAGGATATACCAGGGAGCTCTTATCCATCCTGGTCTCCCGAACCATTTTCCTGAGCTTTGCTGTC
>DWVA01000045.1 GCA_019120475.1 Candidatus Blautia intestinipullorum
TTTATATTAAAGACGGATGCGTGACTGTAGCTCTGAGCTGGATTGTTCTCAGTGTCAGCGGAGCGCTGCCTTTTATAATCAGCGGCAGTATCCTGCATCCCATAGACGCGATTTTTGAAACAGTATCCGGATTTACCACTACGGGTTCCAGCATTTTGACTGATGTGGAAATACTTCCCCGCAGTATTATTTTCTGGAGGAGTTTTACCCACTGGATCGGGGGAATGGGGGTTCTTGTGTTTCTTCTCTCCCTCCTTCCATTGGCCGGAGGCTACCACATGAATCTGATGCGCGCGGAAAGTCCCGGTCCTTCTGTCAGCAAACTTGTTCCGAAAGTACAGTCCACAGCCAAGATTCTTTATACCATTTACTTTGGAATGACAGTACTTCAGATCATCTTCCTGCTTCTTGGCAGAATGCCCCTTTTCGATGCTTTATGCATTACCTTCGGCTCTGCGGGAACAGGCGGATTCGGCATCAAAAACGACAGTATGGGAAGCTACAGCACCTATTGCCAGGTTGTCACCACTGTTTTCATGATCGCTTTCGGAGTGAATTTTTCAGCTTACTATCTGATCCTTACAAAAAAGTTCAGGCAGGCATTTTCTATTGAGGAGGTCCGAGGTTATCTTGGTATTATCGCTGTAGCGATTGCGATCATCGCCTTTAATACGCGCCATCTGTTTTCCGGTATCGGCACTGCCGTCCAGCAGGCGACGTTTCAGGTCGGATCCATTATCACCACTACCGGATACTCTACAACAGATTTTAATCAATGGCCTTCTCTTTCAAAGGCGGTGCTCGTACTGCTGATGTTCATAGGCGCCTGCGCGGGAAGTACAGGAGGAGGGATCAAGGTTTCCCGTATTCTTCTGCTGTGCAAGGCTGCACGCAAGGAGCTGCAGTTATATCTGCATCCAAACGCTGTGAAAAAAATAAAAATGGATCAGAAGCTGGTATCCCATGAAATGATGAGATCTACAAATATTTTCCTTACTGTATACCTGATCATTTTTGCGGTTTCCATTCTGATCGTCTCTATCGATAATTTTGATCTGGTAAGCACCTTTACCTCGGTCGCTACTACCTTAAACAACATTGGGCCTGGATTGGAAGTGGCAGGTCCCCTGGGAAATTTCAGTTCCTTTTCTTATCTGTCCAAAAGTGTTATGATCTTTGACATGCTGGCCGGACGACTGGAAATCTTCCCTCTTCTTTTACTGTTTTGTCGGGGCACCTGGAAGAGATTTTAGAGTTTCTTCACATTTTCTTCAAATGCTCATCACATTTTCTTCACATTTATAAGATATATTATATAATGTAGAAAACGATAAGTTTTCTATAACAAATATTTTTCTTTTTCATACGCGCCGGTACGCAAGTACCGGCCTCCTTCCATTTATGGAGATTTTTTATTGATCTCTTTTCATACCTGCATTTTGATATAGCAAAGCGTCCGGACTTTTTCCACAAAAAGCCGGACGCTTTGTTTATATCTTTTCTTTTTTCATCAAAAGCTCTGCTACTGCAGATTATCGCTGATCACCTGCCAGATGCTGCTGTTCTCAAAGCCCAGTTTCCATTGAGCAATTCCCGCAAGGTTATACTTGGGTACCAGCTTAACCTTTTCCGCTATCGACTGAGCATCTTCCAGCCATATCTCGTAGGTGGAACCATCCTGTGTTTCGTAGGTGGCATAATTCTGTCCGACACTTCCGTCCCACACTGTCTGCGCTTGATTTTCCGCGATTACCTGCTGCGCCTGATCCATGCCGATGGCCTCGCTTGTCAGCGCTCCGCCCGTCTTTTTCCATAATCTGGTATAAAAGGGGATGGCCAGTATCGTCCGTTCTGCCGGAACTTCTGTCAATGTATCCTGTACGCCTTTTTCCACCCATGGAAGAGAGGCAACTGACCCGGCCTCCTCAGACCCTACATAATGTTCATCATAGCCCATAATGATCACATAATCCACTACCTGCCCCTGTTCTCTTCTGTCATAATGGCTGGTAAAGTCTTCCGGAACAGGATTGTCCACAGATAAAACAAGATTGTTCTTATGGCACTCTATAGACAGCTCTCTGAGGAACTGCAGGAAGTGCGGGCCCGCGTCTTCACTTAAAGTTTCAAAATCCACATTGATACCGTCAAGCCCCACATTCTTCGCCGCAGACATCAGATGACTGATAATGTTCTGGCGGGAAGAAAGCTGGCTGAGAGTTTCTGTGGTACTGACATCCGCAGAAAAGTTGTCGATCAGCCCCCAGACCTGCATTCCTTTTTCGTGTGCCTGGTTCACATAGTCCGCTGATGAAATATCGGCGATATTTCCCGCTGTGTCCTGCAGATAGAACCAGGTAGGCGAAATCACGTTCACTCCGCTGACATTAGCGATTGCCTCGGAAAGATAAGCATTCGCTTCCTGGGTTGTAACCTGATGCCAACTGAGATTTACAGGTACGTCCATCGTAATGTAGGAATATTCCTCCTTTTGGAAATCGCGTTCAAAATCAGTTGTTTCCTCTGAAGAAATATCTTTCTTTCTTATATATCCCGCATATCCGTCCATAGTGGCTACCTGAACCCAGTCTTCCAGTTCTTCCATGAAGATAAGCGTCGTATCTTCAGGCACTTCTGTCAGCACCGGCGATTTGATCCCGCCTCTGTATCTTATATATGTGTCCTTTTCTGTTTTGGCGGTTCTTACTCCTGTAAACTGATACTGTATAGCCACCCTGGAAGGATTTTCGTTTCTGTAAGCATCCAGGTCAGTGAATTTCTGTACAAAGGCCAGATTTAAATACACCTTCCCATCCTTCAGCCACACATCGCCGTCTCCATTCTGAGAAGCGGGATAATACTGAAGTTCTGAGGGTGTTGCGTAAAGAATCTGCTGATTTGCGTCATCCCAGTAATATCTCTGATTCAAATATGTATTTACCATATCCAATGGTAAATATACCTGATCTCCGGATATCAAGGCTCTTTCCTCCATGATTTCCGTTCCAAGTATAACGACAGACTCTCCTTCTCCCGCAGCGCCGTAGTATTCTGTCAAGTCCATTCTCTCTCTCGTCGGAATATATTTCGCAATGATATGAACTCCAAGGCCAGCCACTGCCAACAGAAGAATTAAACCACAAACAATCACAGCAGGCATGTATTGCTTTTTCATTTGCTTTTTTACTTGCTTCTTCATTTGATTCTCCCTTTGGTTCAAAATTTTCACTGTTAAAACAGTTCCTTCTGAAAAGACATGCTTCTATATTATATCATATTTTAAACTGATTTCATTAGAAAAATAGACTTTTTATATTTTTTTCACATTTCTTTTGTGGAGGATTTCTCCGCATGGTCAAGCATATAAAAAAGGGGATACTCTGCTTTTGCTGAGAAATCCTCCGGGATTCCCTGCCCTACACGGATACAGGCAGGTGCAGACAGTAAGATCCCTCCGAGCTTTCTCGCTCATCTGTGTGATATATTTTCCTCGCTCACCCCTCCTTTCTCCTGTTTTTCGATTTTAGAAAACACGTGATAGAGTTTGCAGAAACACCTCTGCCATATAACGGAGCTTTATCTTTCTTCATTATCCGGGAATCTGTTTGCTGACACAGCAAGAACACCGCATGACGCCTTAAGGCAATGAAATGTAAAATAGAAAAGTGGTTATCTGTAAGCGTGACTTCTGACAGTTCCGTCACACAGAGAAGCATTTCTTATCTGCTATTATACCGTCTTATTTCTGATATGCAATAGTTTTCGTCAATTTATAAAAAATTTTCGATTTTATTTCCAAATATTTTATAATTAGGTAAATTGAATTTCTTTACAATTTCTATATATCTGGTATATAATATAGCTTAAGTTGAGATGCATAGCCCAATGGAAGCATTTGTATTGTGCGTCCGGCCCGCATTATGCGTAACCGGACCTGCTGTACGTCAAAGTCATGGACTATAATATCCTGCCCGCGCCGGTTTTTATTTTTCCTTTGCCGCCGTTTTTTCATCTTCCGGCAGCCGCCGGGGAATCCCGGGACAGAGGATGAGTATATAATAATAGAGGCAGGATCCGAAGAATAGGATGTGATGATATGAAAATTGAAAAGATCAACGAAAACCAGATCCGCTGTACGCTTACAAAGGAAGACCTGGAACTGCACCAGATCCGTCTCAGCGAACTTGCCTACGGAACAGAAAAGGCAAAAAAGCTTTTCCGCGATATGATGCAGCAGGCACAGATACAGTTTGGATTTGAGGCTGATAATATTCCGCTGATGATCGAGGCTATCCCCGTAAATGTGGACAGCATTATTCTGATCATTACAAAAGTGGAAGATCCTGAGGAACTGGACACACGTTTCTCAAAATTTACCCCATATAAAGACCGCGGTCAGACCGATTCTGTTCAGTTGGACGGAGCCGATAATATCATAGATATTTTCCAGAAACTATGTGAAGCCAAAATAAAAGAAGCTTCTCAGAAAGCTTCCGCTCCGGCAGATGAGCCGGCTTCTTCTCCGGAAGTAAGCATTATCCGGCTTTATACTTTTTCTCATCTGGACGATGTCATCGATGCCTCTCATGGGCTGAACGGCTTTTTTACAGGGGAAAATACTCTGTATAAAGAATCTCATAACGGCAGATATCAGCTTGTGCTCCATCAATCCCAGTGTACCCCTGAAGCTTTTAACAAAGTATGCAACATTCTTTCCGAATACGGAAAAGGAAGGGCCTTTACTCCTGCAGGGGAAGCTTATCTGAAAGAACACGGAGAACTGATTTCATTAAATGCACTTCAACAGCTTGCGCAGCTTTAAACATGACTTAATGCTTTCTTACAGAAGGATTCGCCGGATTCTTATCCAGATATAAAAAATCATTAACGCAAAAGAGGAACAGCTTCCCGGCTGTTCCTCTTTCATTATCCGTTTCTGTTTTATTCTGCCAGAAAATCGTTGATCTGCTGAACCAGAAGATCTGCATCCATTCCATGAACCATTGCGGCTTCTTCCAGAGATTCCATCTGAGAGGAAGGGCATCCAATGCAATGCATTCCTGCTCTCATAAGAATTGCTGCAATATTGGGATTTAATGCAAGAAGCTGACCAATCAGCATGTCTTTTGTAACCTTTGCCATGGTTTTTCCTCCTTTTTATCTGCAAAAAATATCGTATCTCTAGGGATACGCCGCATTGCCCGCGGCGCAAATTCATTATAATACATAATCAATCCCGAATCAACGGGAAGAATATAAAATTATGTTTATAATTTTATACTTGTAATCCAGGGACAGATATATTAGAATAACGATATAGAACCTGCAAAGGTACTAACGAGAAAAAAGGAGGATTTCAATTATGGCATATGTAATTTCTGATGAATGCGTAAGCTGCGGTACATGCGAAAGCGAATGCCCGTCCGAGGCTATCTCTGAAGGTGCAGAGCATTACGAGATCGACGCTGATGCGTGCGTTGACTGCGGAACATGTGCAGATGTCTGTCCGACAGAAGCTATTCATCCGGCAGAATAATCACCAGATAGGCGATTTATTGGAACTGCCTCAGGCAGTTCTTACGATGATGACAATAAAAGCTGCAGCTTTTGCTGCAGCTTTTGCCATTTCTAAAGGCTCATATCCGGAAATACTTTTTATTTCCCAGTACCCCTGTACATTTTTCTTTTTGACTTTTTCTCATTTGCAGCGGCGGCTTCCTTTCTTGCCATCTGCTGTCTGCGTATCGCGAAATCAAGAGAGCGGCACCGCTCCTCATCTTCATTTTTAGACTGTATTTCCTGCGTGATCAAACGCTCCAGGATTGCCTGGAATTCCAGGATTTTCGGATTTACCTGTTCCGTTTCTTCAGCGGAATCCAGGATCTCCTCTTCCGTCTCCGCATCCGCTGTCTCATCTTCCTGAACTTCACATTCCTGAACTTCTCCCTCAAGAAGCTTTACTTTACTTTCTGCAGAACCGGGAGCCGTCCTTGCAATCTGGGGAATCAGATTCTTGATCGCCCGAAGCTGCAGGCCCCGCTTCTTCAGTTCTTTAATATTCATAAAAATCTGAATATCATATCCGGTGTAATAGCGATGGCCAAGTTCGTTCCTCTGAATATGCAGGTCAAGCTCGTCCTCCCAATAACGCAGGACATAGGCTTTGACGCCCGTCATCTCAGCAGCTTGTCTGACTGTGTACCTTGTCTCCATGCCGCACCTCCTTATGAAATTCACTAGCTTCATTATAACAGAGTAAAAATGAATTTCAACCAAAAACGTTCGACATTATCCGCAGGGCTTCGTCTGTTCCATCCTCGCGCCGTGCTCACAGCTCGCGTCCTTCTGACGCTCGCTGTGGGGCTTCGCCCTATACAATCAAAAACAGGGGAATCCTTGGATGCAAGCATCCCGGAATTCCCCTGTTTTTGATTGTGCACGGCTCTACTTTTTCATATTTACAAACTGGGTGTATCTCGGAAGCCATACCAGCTCGATGGTACCGATCGGGCCGTTTCTCTGTTTGGCTATGATCACCTCAGCAATATCTTTTTTTTCTGTATCCTTATGATAATAATCATCTCTGTAAAGGAACATTACCACATCAGCATCCTGCTCAATGGCCCCGGATTCACGGAGGTCAGAAAGCATCGGACGGTGATCCGGCCTCTGCTCCACCGCTCGGCTGAGCTGCGACAATGCGATCACAGGAACATCCAGTTCACGGGCAAGCGCCTTTAGGGAACGGGAAATATCAGAAATTTCCTGCTGCCTGGAATCACTTTTTCCATGTCCGCTCATCAACTGAAGATAATCGATCATAATAATTCCCAGATTATGTTCCAGCTTATATTTCCTGCACTTGGAGCGCAGCTCCGCAATACTGATGCCCGGCGTGTCGTCTATGATCAGATTGGAGCGTCCGATGATATCGGCTCCTTCCACCAGTTTGGTCCAGTCCTCGTCCTTCAGATTTCCGGTACGCATATTCTGAGAATCCACATGGGATTCCATGGCAAGAAGACGGTTTACCAACTGCTCCTTTGACATTTCCAGACTGAAGATCGCTACTGTGATATTTTTCCGGAAAGCCATATACTGTGCGATATTCAGAACAAAAGCCGTTTTTCCCATAGACGGACGGGCCGCGATCAATACCAGATCAGATCCGTGCATGCCGGAAGTCTTATAATCCAGATCCACAAAACCAGTGGGCAGCCCTGTCACACTGCCTTTCAGCTTTGATGCTTTCTCAATATTATTGATCGCATTGAGAACCACCTGCTGTATAGGGACAAAATCACTGCCTATATTTCTCTGAAGAATCTGGAAGAGCTTCTTTTCCGACTCTTCCAGGATCATTTCCGTGCTTTCCTTTTCCAGATAGCAGCTGTTCGCCACTTCCTCCGCCGCTTTGATCAGCCGGCGGAGAACCGCTTTTTCACTTACAATGTTCGCGTAATATTTAATGTTAGCCGAAGTAGGCACTGCTTCCAGGAGTTCTCTGACGTATTCCATGCTGCTGATGTCCGGAGGCAGGTCTTTCTCCTTCAGTCGGTTCTGGAGCGTGACCAGATCTACCGGCTGTCCTTCATTGCACAGCTCCACCATGGCGTCAAAAATAATGCCATACTGGTTCTGATAAAAATCATCGCTGGTCAGGATTTCTGAAGCAACCAGGATCGCGTCTCTGTCCATCAGCATAGAACCGATCACAGACTGTTCCGCTTCTATACTGTGCGGAAGGATTCTTTTGATCAGCGCTTCTTCCATACCCTGTGATCCTCCATGCTACGCTTCTTTTATCCAGACCTTCAGGCTTCCTGTCACCTTGGGATGAAGTTTTACAGGAACCTGCGTCACCCCAAGGTTCCTGATGGGATTTGGAAGCTGCAGTTTCTTTTTGTCGATATTCAGTCCGAGCTGGGTTTTTGCCGCCTCAGAAATCTCCTTTGCGGAAACGGAACCAAAGGTCTTTCCGCCTTCTCCTACCTTAAGCGTCAAAATAATTTCTTTATCTTCCAGTTCTTTCGCGAAAGCCTGGGCCGCTTCCAGATTTTCCTGGGCCACTTTTTCCTCATTCGCTTTCTGAAGCTTCAGATCGTTCAGATTTTTCGGAGTCGCCTCCACTCCCAGCTTTTTCGGCAGGAGCATATTGCGCGCGTAGCCGTCGCTGACATTTACAATCTGCCCCTTTTTTCCAAGGGACTTTACATCTTCTAATAAAATTACTTTCATTTCTCTAATTCCTCCTGATATGTCTCGTCGATAATGCCCTTCAGCATTTCTTCCACTTCATCGATCGGACGCTTTACCTGAGCTCCGGCGATGTTCAGATGACCGCCGCCGCCCATTTTTTCCATCATGACCTGAACGTTTATCTCATCGATTGCCCGGGCACTTATATACACTTCCTTGTTGAAGGCAGTAAGCACAAAAGATGCCTTTACGCCTGCGATATTCAAAAGCTCATTCGCCGCCTGGGCTCCCACTACAGTAGGGCTTTCCAGACCTTCGCTGGGACATTTCGCTATCGCAAAGCATTCTCTGTAGATCTCGGCTGTCCGTACCGCCTCCGCTCTTGCCTTATAAGCGTCCAGATTATCTCTCAGAAGCTTGCGCACTCTTGTCATATCCGCTCCGCAACGGCGCAGGAAAGCCGCCGCCTCAAAGGTACGCACTCCTGCTCTTGTGATAAAGTTGTTTGTATCGATCACAATTCCCGCATAGATACAGTCCGCCTCAATATTCCTCAGCCGGAGATCGTCTGAGAAATACTGCAGGATTTCCGCCACCATTTCACAGGTAGAAGACGCATAGGGCTCCACATAGGACAGAACCGCATTTTCGATCACTTCATTGCCTCTCCGGTGATGATCCAGAACCACAATCGTCTTTGTCATGCGCAGAAGCTCTTCACATTCCGTATAGCTGGGCTTATTGGTGTCCACCACCACTACAACCGTATTATTATCCACAAGCTCCATAGCCTGTGTCCTGTCAATAAACATAGACGGTTCATAATCCGGATTGTTCATATACCCGGTCATCAAAGGACGGATTGAAGTCGACGGATCGTTTACAACAATATGCACCGGTTTTCCCAGAGTTTTTCCGGCGCGATAAATACCGATCGCGGCGCCGAGAGCGTCCACATCCGTAATCTTGTGTCCCATGACTACCACGCGTTCTTTTGTACTCATAAATTCTTTCAGAGCCTGGGCTTTTACACGAGCCTTTACACGGGTAGTTTTTTCCATCTGCTGGGCTTTTCCGCCGAAATATGTGATACTGTCTCCGTTTTTGATCACGACCTGATCTCCGCCGCGCCCAAGGGCCATCTCTATTGCGATCCGGCAATATTCATAATTCTGCAGATAAGTAGCCGCGTTTAATCCGATGCCGATACTTAAGGTTACCGTCATCTCATTTCCGATATTGACTGTCTTTACTTCCTCTAATATATGGAATTTCTGCTCTTTGAGAGCCTCCAGAGAACTCTGGCGCATGATCAGGAAGTATTTATCTTTTTCCAGTTTTTTTACAAGACCGTCATAATTGGAAAAATACTTCGTAATTTTCCGGTCGATAAGAGCGATCAGAAGAGATCTTCTGACATCCTCAACACTTTCAAGGGCTTCCTCATAGTTGTCCAGATAGGCAAGCGCAAGAACAAGTTTATTGTCCTCATTGGCCTGAATATACTCTTTCAGTTCCGTCTCGTCATAAAGATACATGGCGATCAGGCTGGTACTTTCAGGTATTCCGTCAATAACCTCTGAATGTACCATTGCTTCTCCCAGAAGAACCCTCTGCATGGAAATCCGGTATATCCTGTCTCCTACCTGGGTACTGATCTCAGATATCTCCCTCTGATCCGGAACAGGGAGTTTATCCGGAGTGATCTCCGGAAATATTGTACTGACATTTTTTCTGTAAAACTGGTCTGTTCCCGTCAGTTGGGCAAAAACCTTATTGGACCAGATCATCCGGCCTTCCATATCCATGATCGCATAAGGAAGGGCCAGTTCTTCCAGGACACGCTTTTCCAGAAACTCGTACTGACTGGCAAAAGCCACCAGATCATTGAACATCTGTGGTCTGTGATAAAGCAGGATCCCTACGGCACACGCCAGATAAATAAGCACTCCCACTGTCACAAGAAGGCCGGCTTTTATATCAATAAAATAGACCAGCGCGTTTATGACAATTAAAAAAGCAGTCAGATACAGCGGCCAGCGGGTCAGATTTTTCAGATGTCCTCTTAATTTAAAATTACCATTCATAGCTTTCATTACCATTCATTTTATAAAAATTAACAAGAATCTGTGTTTTATTATAACAGATTCCTGCCGATTTTACCATATGAATCTGAAAAATGCCGCTGTCAGCCTCTGACAGCGGCATTTAAAGCATTTGCAATTAGTCCTGAACGTACGGCATCAGGGACAGATGACGTGCTCTCTTGATAGCAACAGTCAGCGCTCTCTGATGTTTCGCGCAGTTTCCGGTGATTCTTCTTGGAAGGATCTTTCCTCTTTCGGAAACATATTTTCTCAGTTTCGCTACATCCTTGTAGTCGATCTCGTTATTTTCTTTGCCGCAGAATACGCAAACTTTTTTTCTTCTGCGTCCGCCTCTTCTCTTCATGGGAGAGTCCGGTCTTTCGCCTCTATTGTAAGCCATGATACATTCCTCCTATTCTTTCAGTTTTCTTTTGATCTTTCAGAAATTCTCTGAAAAGGCCGCTCAAACATGCTCAACAGCCTGCTTACAGGCTTTTCAGATTAATTAAAAGGCAGTTCTTCGTCAATTCCATCCGGAATATTCATAAATCCGTCCGCGCTTGCAGCGCTGGGAGCCGGCATCGACGGCGCCGGAGCGGCACTCTGCTGAGGATGAGAAGCCGCGTAGCTGTCGCTTGCAGCTTTGCTCTCTGCAAATTCCTGCTCTTCTACAACCACTTCCGTGGTATACACCTTCTGTCCTTCTCTGTTGGTATAGCTTCCTGTCTGGATACGTCCGCTTATCACAATACGGATACCCTGATGGAAATATTTTTCTGCAAATTCCGCTCCGCGTCCGAAAACAACACAACTGATAAAATCAGCGGTAGCTTCTCCGTCCCTGCGGAATCTTCTGTCTACTGCCAATGTATATCTGGCAATCGCCAGAGCGTTTTCTCCTGCGGTATAACGAACCTCAGGATCTCTTGTCAAGCGTCCCATTAAAATTACTTTGTTCATTCTTCTACCTCTTTTTCTGATAAGTGAACGGGTTTCTTAATGGTGCTTTCTAAAATCCATTTTCAGAAGACTTACGCGTCTTTGCGGACAACAAGATATCTTAATACATTGTCCATGATACGTACATGTCTTTCTACTTCTGCAGGACACTGTGTGTCTGCTTCAAACTGAATGAAATAGTAGAAGCCTTCATGCATTTTCTGAATTTCGTAAGCTAATTTCTTCTTACCCCATTCTTCTACTTCTGTGATGGTGCCGTTGTAACGGGTGATGTAGCCTTTTGCTTTCTCTACTACCGCGTCGCGTACTTCGTCTTCAACCTTGGCACTCACAACTAATGCTAACTCGTACTTGTTCATGCTTTTACCTCCTTATGGTCTTTATGGCCCTCCGCCTGTACAGAGAGCAAGGATATGAAAATATATCACAGTTGGATATTCTACCACAGGAATTTCCGAATGTAAAGGATTTTTTGTCGAAGAGGAAAAATAATTTTCATTATTTTACTGTAAGTATCTTCCCTCCGCTTGACAATCTCTTCCTCTTTCTTCTATACTTTTCTTAAATAATGAATTTCACCCAAGGAGGAGTTTGCTCATGCTTCTAAAAAACGGATTTCTTGTAAATCCACAGACCAACACCTGCGAACCGGCGGATATTCGTTTTTCAGACGGTATCATTCAGGAAATCGGCCTTCCTCTTCAGGCACAGGAAAATGAAGAGATTCTGGATATCTCCGGGCTGACCGTAGCCCCCGGACTTGTAGATACTCATGTGCATTTTCGTGATCCCGGACTGACCTACAAGGAAGATATTCATACCGGCGCTCTGGCTGCTGCCAGAGGAGGCTTCACTTCGGTTATCTGCATGGCGAACACCAAGCCGGCGGTAGATTCCCCGGAAGTCCTTTCAGATATCCTTACCCGGGCGGCCGAAGAAAAAATCCATATTTACCAGACAGCTTCTGTTTCCAAGGGGCTGGCAGGTGAAGAAATGACCGATTTTTCCGGACTTTGCAAGGC